>JARLHJ010000026.1 GCA_031292305.1 Candidatus Babeliales bacterium | reverse complement strand
TATAATTTTGCATATCATAAAAAATATTACCCTGCATAAAATATATATCCAAAAGCTTAATAAGATTATTATTGCTTTTATTTATTTGCAGTAATTTATTTAAAGACTCAATTGCTATATCGGGTTTAGTTGATTGATTATCTTCTACCGAGTACCACAATTCCCTATTTGTCTTTTCAAAATCTACTGTCTTTTCCCAAGGAAGATTAAATTCATTATTTGCAATTTTTTTGCATTCACTAGGTAGTACCACTTGATGGGTTAAACATAGTAATAAAATTAGTATTTTTTTCATTCTTTATACCCACATTTAGTGTCAGAACAACGTAATCCAGTAACATTGCCTTCTTTATCTTTATCTCTAATTAAGAAAGGTAATTTACATTTAGGGCAAGGTTTTTCTTCAATGTCTGCAAATACAACAAATTTACATTTTGGATAATTAGAGCATCCCCAGAATGTTCTGCCTTTCCATTTCTTTTTAACAACATCACCAGTTTTACATGTTGGGCATTTAAAATTAGCTATATCTTGTTTAATATATTTACACTCCGGGTAACCAGAACATGCAATAAATTCCCCAAATCTGCCTTTCATTAAACGTAATGGCCTGTCGCATTTCGGGCATTTTTCTTCAAGCAATGTAGGTGCTTCAGTTTTTGCAAATTCAATATTTCCATTTTCATCGCGTTTAAAGTTGCTAGTAAATTTACATTCAGGGTAACCAGAGCAACCTAAGAATTCTCCAGCTTTACCAAATCTAATCAATAATTTATGTTTTTTACATTCAGGGCAAACTACATCAGTTTCTTGTGGTGTTTTACCTGAGGTACCCTTAAAAGCTTTTAAATCTTTTTGAAATGCAGTATGAAATCCAAGTAATACTTCATCTCTTTCTAATTCACCGTGGGCAATCTTATCAAGATCTTCTTCCATATTTGCTGTGAACTTTATATCCATTATTTTAGGCAAATTTTCTTTGAGCATATTGGTTACAGCAAAACCTAATTCAGTTGGCAAGAATCTCTTTTTTTCATCAAGTGTGGTATAAGATCTAGCACGAATAGTATTCATAATTGTTGCATATGTACTAGGTCGTCCAATGCCTTCTTCTTTTAATCTTTTTACAAGTGATGCTTCAGTATACCTTGGAGGTGGCTGAGTAAAATGTTGTTTTGGGTCAATTTTACCTAACGTTACTGGGTCATTCTCTTTTAAATCAGCTGGTATTTTGGTTGCAGTTTCTTTATCATCTTCTTCATCTGTTTCGCCAAATACTTTTAAAAATCCATCAAAAATTAAGGTAGAACCTGTAATTTTGAAAGTAAATTTGTCACCAGCAACAGTTACTTGTCTTTGTGCATAATCAGCTGAAGTCATTTGACTTGCTACAAATCTTTTCCAGATTAAATTGTATAATTTATATGAATCTAAATTTAAGAATTTTTTTATTTTATCAGGACTTAAATTAGTATCAATTGGACGTATTGCTTCATGGGCGTCTTGTGTATTTGTTTTACCTTTTTTTGAATATACATTCGCTTTGGTCGGTAAATAATCCTTACCATATTGATGTTTAACATAATCTCTAACTTGTTTTAATGCAGTATCAGCAATACGTAAAGAATCTGTACGCATGTATGTAATTAAAGCAACAGGTGTGCTTGAATCTTCTAAAGGGATACCTTCATAAAGTTTCTGTGCAACTTCCATGGTTTTTTTAACAGAGAAACCCAGTGTGTTATAAGCAGCTTGTTGTAAACTACTTGTTTCAAAAGGTGCATAGGGGTTTCTTATTCTCTTTTTATCTTTTATAGATTCTATTGTAAAGTCTGTCTTTTTAAGCTGATCAGTTACTTTCTTGGCTTGTTCTTCTGTAGTTATATCAAGTTTTTTGCCATTTACTTGAACTAATGATGCATTAAATTTGCAATCTTTATTATGGTGCTCAAACATACCATCTATTGACCAGTATTCTTCAACTTTAAAAGCTCTAATTTCTTCTTCTCGGTCAACAATAAATTTTAACGTTACAGATTGTACTCGGCCTGCAGATAAGCCTTTAGTAATTTTTTTCCATAAAACAGGAGAAACTTCGTAACCTACCCATCTATCTAAAACACGGCGCGCCTGCTGTGCTGATACCATTTTCATATCAACACGCCCTGGGTTATCCATAGCTTCTAAGATTGCCGGCTTTGTAATTTCGTTATAAGTTATTCTAAAAATTTTATCTTTGTCTGCTACCTTGGCAATTTCATTGCCAATATGCCAAGCAATAATTTCACCTTCACGATCAGGATCGGGTGCTAAATATATGGCATCAGATTTTTTTGCCGCATCTACTATATCTTTAATTACTTTCTCTTTATCTTTCATTACCACATATTCAATTTCTATGTGATCGTCTTTTTTACTGACGGTAACGCCAATTTTCTTTTCAGGCAGATCCATAATATGTCCAATTGTAGACATTATTTTAAAGTCACTACCCAAAAACTTGGAGATAGTTTTAATTTTGGCTGGAGATTCTACAATTAATAATTTTTTCACGTTTACCATCCATCTTTCATTCACCCACCCTGCTCATACTGCCTACCCGTCATAGCCCTTGAGCGACGGATGGAAGCGAGCCCTTCGATACGCTTTCAGCTATTTGATAAGCCTAGGGCGAGTCGAATGTACAGGTTTAATTTTTTAAATATACTAATCTTTTTAATCATTTAATTCATAGCAATTATTTATCTATATATATTTTATATTAAATGAAATATTTTCAAAAAGTCAAATATTTTTGGAAAATTCTTTAATTTTGTCCCGCTATATCATTAAAGAATGGACTGTTTTTTCCTCGTTCTTTAAAGACGATATCAGCTATATCTTGGTCAGATATCCCAGGTTCAAGTTTATATAGTCTTTTTACTGTGCCATCAGGATGAATTTCAACCGTTACCTTATAATTTTTATATTTACCGCCTGTTTCTTCTTCTAATCGTATTGCTAACTCTTTAAAGTGGGTTGAAATAATACTCATATTATTTCCATATTTAATCAATCCTTTTGCGATTTTTAATCCATTGTTTATTGCTTTTTCAGGGTTTGTTCCACTAAAAATCTCATCAAAAATGGCAAAGCTAAATTTATTATCTTCTTTTAATTTCCTAACTATATCCCCATATTGAAGAACTCTATCAACCTCAGCTTGAAACAGGGAAGCCTGATCTGTACCCACAGATTTATCAGACACGTTCATGTATGTTGAAATATTAGAAAACGGAGTTACATCTATGCTTTTACCTGGTGCTATTGCCGCACTTTGTATCAATATTAAATCAATGGCTATATTCTTTAATATTGTAGATTTACCGCCTGAATTAGGCCCTGTAAGTACTATATTTTCTCCAACATTTTTATTAAGTGTAACACTGTTTGCAATAACTTTTTCTGGGTTTACAAACGGGTTCCATGTCTCATCAATATATAGCTCGGGTGTTGAATTAATTATAAAGTTTGGATAACAATATTTCAATTTACTATTTTTACTTGTCTTTATAAGGTTTGCAAAGGTCATAAAGGTATCTATTTCAGCTATTGCAGCCATTGGTAATGCAATATGCTCTTCAATTTCCGTTAATAATTTTGTGGCCACTAAAACTTTTCCATAGTTATAAACATACTGGTTTGTTTCATCAGCTTCTTTTGCAAATGTATCTGATTTAAGTAACTCAAATAATTTATCAATTTTTTTCTGTTCTTTTGGTAAAGTATCAAAAAACGCATTTAAAGCAGAAAAAAACAATAAATTTTTTGTTGGTTTGTCTCTTAATCTATCTCGTATTTTTTCCATAGATATTATTAATTGCGCTATATGCATTACACGTTTTAATAAAGTATTATGTTGTAAAAGTTCTGCATGTCTTTGTTGTAAAGATGTTTTTAACATTTTTGCAGCATTATAACCTGCGGCAGTAAACATTGCCCCTCGTATTTGGGGTTGTTCAATATAAGTTAGAGCAGAACTGAATTCTTTGGGTATTGATATTCCAGACCCTCTACCAATTACAGACCCTAAATTACGATTTGCATATGATGACATAGCTTCATTATATCCTGTATCTACATCAATAGCTGAGGAAATTCCATATAATATAAGTAGTCCTGCTGCCATTGCTTTTACGCCCTCGCTAGTTAATGTTTTTATATTTTCTAAATATGACTTTGCTTGTAAGGCCTTACTGCTTTCATTTAAATAAGATGCTCCAATCATTGAAAAATAATCTTTTTGAGGATAAAGTTGTGCTAAGTTTTCACCCCATAAGCCTATTAAATAATTCTCATGAGATCCAAATTCTTGAAGTTCAGATTGTATTGCGTTAAAATCGTCTTCATTTAAATCATTAAAGTCTTTAATTATTTGTTGGCGCTTTTGTAACAATTCAATATCATCAGTAGGTCTTGCAATTATAGTCGTTAAATATGCTTTACCTATATCAGTAAATGCGTCTTTGCCTATCACTGCGGCTAAGTTAGCGTCGGGACTTTCTGTAGGCCCGACTAGAATATTTAAATCATTTAAAGTAGTTTTATCTACTACAGATTTCTTTGTCCAGTCATTATCCTTCAGTTGTTTTTCTGCATCTGCAATAATAGCAAATGATCTTTGTCTAATTGTTGCTGGGTCTGTATTTGTAATTGTCTCTTCTAATTGATTAAGCCTTGCGTAGGGATCCATTATTTGCTTATTGGCATCACGTCTTTTTACTTTCTCTTTAGATTTGGCAGCGGGTAAAGATTTGACATTAGTGCTTGATATATGATTCAGCAATTGATTTGAATTATCATCAACTTTTATTTCTTTTTTAACACCACGTTCGCGTCGGCCTCTACCCCTAAATTCGGTAGAATTAACTAAAGCTATTTGAAGCGTAATCATTATTAATAAGCATTTGTTAAAAAAATTCATCATACCCCCAATTTATAGTAAATTTTATCTTTATATAAAATTAACATATTAGAAGGGTAAAAAGCCATAGTTTATTTCAATTTGAATGCAGAAGCCTGGTTTTCAGGTTGAACTAGACTCTTGAAATTTATATTTGATCCAAGATAATATATTTCTAAGTGTGTTTTATTTATATTTCTAGGGAGTTTCTTATGTTAAATTGGGTTATATCCTTCTTTTTACTTGCTATGGTTGCCGCTTTCTTTGGCTTTGGTGGAGTTGCTACAGCTTCAGCTGACATCGCAGTTATTTTATTTTATGTCTTCTTGGTAGTTTTTGTTATTTCTTTAATTTATTGGTTATTAACTGGCAGAAGACCGCCATTAAATTAATATAACAGAATAGATTTCTTATAAAGGCAGGTCGTTATCGGCTTGCCTTATTTTTTTAAACTCTATAAATTTATCTCGTATTTCAAGTATTCAATTCTGATAAAGAAATTCTAATTATGAATTTTGCAGATGAAAATTTTAAAGCTATAATAAAACTCATGAAAAATATAACGTAAAACATATTAGGATTTACTGATGAAACTTTTAAATAAAAATTTATTAATGTTTTTATTAATGGGTAGTTCATATATAAATGGTATGCATTTAGTTCAAGCAGCAAAACAAGTAGCAATTAGAACTTTACCAGTGATTGCAAGGTCTTACTCTAAAGCAGCAGGCGAAGGATTAAATAGGGTTAATGCTTGTAGAAAGCAGGTTGTATCTGTGCCCTTTAAAGGCCAACAATTTGGATTTTCGAAAATTAGTACAAATTATACTCCATGTTTTAATGAACTTGAATATTGCGCTGATAAATCTATAGAAATTGCTAAAAACGAAAAATCAGAACTTAGAGAAGATTACTACGATGAATATATGAGAGAACTTAAACCCAGTAATTCTGAGTACATTTCATATGCATTTAATGGTAATTATGTTTCATTGAATAAAGTATTGCGTAGCAAAATTTACTTTAAAAATCGCTTGTCTTATCTAGATTATTTAATTGGTTTGGATTTAATAAAATTTAAGTTTGCAAAGTATGTATTTTATAGAGCTATAGAATTTAAAGACTACAAAATGGTAATTATCTTATTAAAATTAGGTATAAATCCTTATCAAAAAATAGAAATAAATGAAAAAGAACATAGATTAATTGATTTATTTGATAATAACTTAAAAATTATTTTAAGTGAGATGATTAAAAAAAATAAATCAACTACGGATGAAGATTTTAATTAATCATAATTAAGGATCTAATTTGTTTAATACATTAATACTTGCAAATTTTTATTATTTATATTTTTTAATTCCTATTTTTATCTTGGCTTTAATTTATAAATTAAAATTTTTTAAAGCAGTAACGTATAAATACACACTTACAAGTTTATTAAAAAAGAATGCTGTTACTAAAAATTATGCCAACTCTATTCTTTTTTTCTTGCGAGCTTGCTCACTATTAATATTAATTATATTAATCGCAAAGCCGCAATTTGTAGATACAAAATCTAAAATTAATGTAGAAGGCATAGATATAGTATTAGCATTAGATGTTTCGGGTAGCATGCAATGTTTTGATGATCTAAAAGATCGTAGATCACGCATAGATATTGCAAAAGAAGAAGCTATTAAATTTATCGAAAAAAGACACGATGACCAAATAGGTCTGGTATTATTTGGCAAATATACAGTTTCGCGTTGCCCATTAACATTAGATAAAAATATTTTGTATCAGATTATAGATGATTATAAAATTGGTGAAATAAATGCGGAAGGCACAGTGTTAGCATTAGCAATTTCTAATGCTGCAAACAGACTAAAATATTCTAAAGCAAAAAGTAAAATTGTAATATTACTTACTGATGGCGAACCAAGCCCACCAGATATTGAACCACAAATTGCTATTAATATTGCAAAAAAATTGGGCGTTAAAATTTATACTATCGGCATTGGTAATATAAATGGCGGATACATTGATCATCCGATGATGGGTATTTACCAAGGTAATTCTAGTCTAAACACAAGGCTTTTAGAGCAAATTGCTATACAAACTGGCGGCAAATTTTTCTTAGCACAAAATGCTACAGATATGCAAAATATTTATGATACAATTGATAAGTTAGAAAAGACTGATTATGAAACTACTATTTATACTAAATATCATGATTTCTTTATTCCCCTAATATTCATGGCTATATTCTTTCTTTTACTAGAATTGATTTTAACTACATTTATATGGTTCAGATTATGATCCTTAACTTAATTAAACCTTGAAACTTGATTGTTTTTTTCAAAAGGAAAATGTCATTGATTCTAATTAATTATTTATGATAAGCTGTATATAGAATCTATTTCTGTTTGAAATCGCAAAAATGAAAGGTAAAAAATGAAAAAAATATTATTGTTGATATTGTTATCTGTGATTATGTCAAATTCATTAAATGCGTCTGAAGAATTACAAAAATTAGTAACCAGAGGCCAAATTTTAAATACATCTATAGGCAAGGGATTAAGAATTTTTGACATTTTAAAGAGAATCAATGTATACGCACAAGAATATGGCACGGTTTTAAATAAAAATAATTTAGGTGTTATGTTTCATGTTCTAGCGGACAAAGCATTTGAATCTAAACCAATTGCGGCTGAAAATGGATGGTCTTTTAGTGATAAAAATAAGTTTAATTTTGGAGAGTTAGTAATTATAGATTCAACAATCGTTAGATTAATGATTAATCAATTTGAAGATATTAATGAACGAGATAAAGTTATTAATCAATTTGGTTTAGAATCGCCTAATGCCCTTGTTTATGGAATTATTGCCGGGGAGCCAAATGAATACGATCAAGTTCCTGTATATTTTGGTTTAGCGGGAAGTTTTTTTGAAAAGCTTGATATTGGAAAGTTAAAAAATATAATAAAGCAATAAGTAATAGATCAAATTTAAGATATTTAAAATAAGACTTCTAAATTTTTAGAAGTCTTATTTGTTTTATTATAGATTTTTTTGCCAAAAATTTTAGAATAAAGAATATTAGTTTTATAACAATTACATTAAAGCATAAATATTATTATGATAAATTTTTTAGGCATTAATTGGGGAAATCCTCAATACATTTGGTTGTTTCCTATTTTGTTTATAGCAATATTTCTTTTAATATTTAAATTTTTAAAACAAGTAAAAGTTATAAATTATTTGGTACACAAAGTTCATCAAAAAAAGTTTTTATTACACTATTCTTATGCAAGCAAAATAATAAAAGTTATATTGTCGTCACTTGGTTTATTATTTCTGTTTTTGGCGCTATTAGGGCCAATGTGGAGCAAGCAAGAGCAAAATATTGAACAAGCAGGGCGTGATATATTTATCGCATTGGATGTTTCACGTAGTATGCTCGCAAAAGATTTGAAGCCTAATAGATTAGAATTTGCAAAGCACAAAATTAAAGATTTGCTTAAATTAATTAAAACTGACAGAGTTGGATTAATTTTGTTTTCAGGTTCTGCTTTTGTGCAATGCCCACTCACGCGAGATTTCCCAGCTTTTTATATGTATTTAGATCAAGTTGATACTGAGACTATTTCTTCTGGTACTACTGCATTAGATCAGGCAATTAAAGTAGCGCTTGCAAGCTTTAAAGATAGCCAAATAAATAAAAATAAATTATTAGTAATTTTGACTGATGGTGAAGATTTTTCTAGCAATTTAAATACAATAAAAGAAGAAGTTAATCAGCAAAATTTACATATATTTTCTATAGGTATAGGCACAACGCAAGGTGCTCCAATTCCTATAATAGATGAAGATGGTAAACAATCTGGCCACCAATTAGATAAGCAGGGACAAGTCGTAATGTCTAAACTTAATGAAGGCATTTTGCGAGCATTGTCACAACAAAGTGGTGGATATTATGTTACTGCTACAAAAGACAATAATGATTTAGATATAATTTTAAATAAAATTGAATATTATGAAAAAGAAAAGTTTGAAGATAAAAAGATTTCGAATTACATTTTACAATACCCATATTTTGTATTAGTGAGCTTTATATGTTTTTTATTAGAATGGATTTTGTAAAACTTATTATATTTTTGTTTTTGCCGTTACAAGCAATTAATTTTCTGCAAGAAAAGAAAGCTGCTGATGCTTATGCTGCTGGTAATTATGATGCTGCGCATGAGATATATGAAAAGTTGTTAATACATAATCCTACAGATCATAATACAATGTATAATCTTGCAAATGCCTTTTATAAAAAAAATGAGTTTGATAAAGCAGAAAAATATTTTAAGAAAGTTTCTGATCTAGAATTAGATAAGCAAAGAAAAGAAGAAGCTACTTTTAATTATGCCAACTGTTTAGCTCAGCAAAATAAGCTCACGCAAGCTCTTGAAGCTTATAAGAAAGTTTTAGAAATAAATCCTAAAAATGAACGTGCCAAGAAAAATATTGAAATAATAAAAAAAATGTTAGAAGAGCAAAAGAAAAAAGAAGAGCAGCAAAAAGATCAAGACAAGAAAGATAAGCAAGAGCAAGATAAGAAAGATAAGCAAGATCAGGATAAAAAAGATAAACAAGACAAGCAGGATTTTAAAGAGAATAAAGATAAAGAGAGTAAAGATAAACAGGATCAAAAAGATCAGCAAGACCAAAAAGATGGCGATAAAAAAGATTCAAAAGATAAGAATGACAGCAAAACTGAACCACAAAAACCTAATAAGGATGATGTGAGTTCAGAGCAAGATCAAAAAGAAAATAAAGAAGATAAGCAAAAGAAACAAGAAAAAAAGAATAACGCGGAACAAAAAAAAGATGATATATCCAAAAAACAAGAAGAAATGCAAGCGCACAATGCACAACAAGAAAAAGAGCAGCAGGAAGTGAATGCAAAATTTGATCAGCAAGAAAAGCAGTTGTTGGGTGCTTTAGATGACTTGGATAAACAAGTGAATAAGGCGTTGATGAAGTATAAAAACGAAATGAATAAGCAAGATAATGATGGTCAGAAAAATTGGTAGGTTATTTATATTTTTAAGTTTGTTTTTAAGCATTTGTGCTGACGATTTTAATTTAATCTTAAAAGCAATAGATGCAGAAAATACGCCAGTAACAGAAGTAGGGTTAGGCGTGCCTTTCTTGATGAATTTAACAATAGAAAGCGCCAAGAATTTTAATAATGTTCAGCAAGTTCCTACAATTGATAAACTAGCAAATGGTACAATAAAAGATGTTGGTAATTCAACAACAATAAAAACAATAAATGGCAGAACAACAATAGCAAAGACGTATCAATACGAAGTCAGAATAGATAAAGAAGGTTTTTATCATTTAGGACCAGCAAAAATTCAAATAAGTGGGCAAGAGTATAAATCTAATATTCTTAAACTAAACGTATTAAACGAACTAAATAATAAAAAGAATATAGCTCAATCGTCAATATTAAAATTATCTATTGATAAGCAAAAATTATATTTAGGTGAACGTGCGCAATTAACAATCAGATTTTATTATGATAGTGAAAATATTAGATTGCTAAGCATTGAAGACCCTGATTTAAAAGATTTTGCACATGATCCCTTTGAACTTACATCTTCAGGCACACATGAAGTAGGCAATAAAGATTATTTTTATCAAGAATTTATAGCAAATATTTACCCTAAGAAAACTGGTGAATTATTAATACCAGCAGTTGGGGCTTATTATGAAGAGGTTAAAAATAATTTAAATTTATTCATGAGTTTTTTTAATCAAGCTCAACGTAAGCATATAAATTCACAGGCATTAAAAATTAATGTTAAATCTTTGCCAAAGACTTCAGAGAAAATTGATGTTGTTGGGAAATTTAATAGTTTTAACGCCTCAGTTAATCAGAATGTTGCTGTGCAAGGTGAGGGTATTGTATTTAAATTAGAACTTACTGGGCAAGGTAATTTTAATAATATAAATTTAACTCAGTTAAAATTGCCTGATGAGTTTAACTATTATGACTCTACTCATAATATAACAAAACTAGATAATGATCTTGAAGTAAAAACATTCGAATTTATTTTACAATCTAATAAAAGTGGTGAATTTGAAATACCTGCACAGCAGCTAAATTATTTTGATACAGAAAGTGAAAAATATAAACAATTATTTACTAAGCCCATTTCTGTACAAATTATGCCTTTGCAAGAGCAATTAGTTGTGGAGCAAAAAGAAGAAGATATTTTATCTCCAGTTCAAGATAAGGCTAAGCCTGTTGTTAATATATATGAGCCTATACAGAAACAGAAAATTATTGGTTTTAAATTATTTTTATTTTTATTAATTTTGCCGGCGTTTATCTGCTTTCTGGTAAATGTTAAAAATTATTTTTTAAAAAATTACAAGCCTGACCCATTAAAGAGATTGCAAAAAAAGCTTAATCAGAGCAATAATCCACATAAATTATATCAAGGGTTTATCGAATATTTTGCGGCTAAATTTAATGTAAAAGAGGCTTTAATAACTCAAGAATTTATACAAGAAAAATTTAGAACTTATAATATGCCATATGATCTTATTAATAAATGGAATGTATTTTTTATTAAGCTTAATGAATTATCATACGGACCTGTACAAGAAGATAGAGATTTAATAGAAGAAGCTAAAATTTGGGTAATAATATTTAATGAAAAATTAAAGCCATGAAAAATATATTAATTTTTTTGCTTACTTATTTGCCGTTATTATATCTGCAGATAATATTTTTGGTTCTTTGGTGGATAATAGTTTTTTCTAGTTTTAGGTTACTTAAATTTAAACCAAGCAAAATTATTTTTTTGGTTATCATCGAGATAATTTTAGGTATGCTAATTGGTTTTGGTTATAATTTTTACTCAAAAAAAATAGCATTAATAAAAACAGAGAATGCAATTTTATATGCTGGGCCAAGTGAAGATTATCATAAACTTAAAGATATTGAGCAAAAAAAAGAAGTAGAAATACAGCAAGAAATTGGCGATTGGTTTAAAATTTATTACGAGGACTCAAGTGGTTGGTTAAAGTCAGACAATTTGACCTTACTTTAAAAATGATTAAAATTACTTGATCGCACTAACGTAAGTTTATACAATTGAGTGAACTTCGGGTTCAGAGTGAATGAAGGGTCTGGATGATTAAATATAATTATTTTAATTTCATTAAAATTATTACATGTTTTATTTTGATACTATTAACTTTTATTAGTTATACATTATTTGTGGAATATAAATCTTATAAAGAGCAAGCTGAACAATTAATTGAATTGCAAGAAGAATATCGAACATATATAGCAGATTTAAGGCAACAAAATTTAACTCAACCAGATAATAATGAGAGCATAGACTCAGAAAAAAAAAAGCCCTTTATAGTAGTAAATAGAAAATCTGATTATCTTAAAAAATCGTCATTAAATTATTTAAAGACTAAAAATTTAAAACTTAATATAAAAAAATTAGATAATCTTTATTCTTCTGCTATAAGTAAATCAATTCAAAGCAATAAAAGGATAAGAAAAAATAAGGGCCATAATTTTAATAAATTATCCAGAAGACAATTTTTAGAATATTTAGAAATAAACCGTCAAGAATATAATGACATTGAAATTATTTGGCCACTAAATAAAAAAGAGTTTTGGATTGTATCTAGATTTGGAAAAAGAAGATTTAGTAATGGAAAGATTAATTTTCATTATGGAGTTGATTTAGCTTCTCCTAAAGGTACAACAATAAAAGCTGTTGCAGATGGTATTGTTAAAGAAGCTTATTATTCTACAGGCAAAACAGGATATGGAAATAATATTATTCTTGCTCATAATAATAAATATAAAACTAGATATGCTCATTTAAATTCAATTAAAGTGAAAGTTGGAGAGACCGTTGTAAAAGGTCAAAAAATAGGTACAGTTG
Source organism: Candidatus Babeliales bacterium (assembly GCA_031292305.1). Classification (GTDB taxonomy): domain Bacteria; phylum Babelota; class Babeliae; order Babelales; family JABDEC01; genus JARLHJ01. The sequence continues at coordinate 2,552 of JARLHJ010000026.1, read as the reverse complement.
GAAATACAGGTCACGTTAAAGGTAAGAATGGGTTTCATTTACACTTTGAAGTGCATGTAAATGGTAAACCTATAAACCCATTGTTTGTATTGCCCTAAATAATAATAAAGAAAAGGAATATTCATGTTTGGATTTGGTAGAAAATCTCATAAGGTTGCAAAACCTAAAAAATCATTTGGATCCCAACTGTTTGAGGCAGTATTTATAATACTTCCGATTGCTTTTTTAATACGTACTTTTGGATACGGTTTGTATCAAGTACCTACAGGTTCTATGGAAACTACAATGTTAGTCGGTGAAAGATTTTTTGCAGACAAATTTTCTGTTTTATTTTGGCCAGCTAAGCATGGTGACATTATTAGTTTCAATAATGCAACATTTGATTATTCAAAAAACAAATGGATGGAACTATGGCAACAATATGTTTGGGGACCTGAAAATATAACTAAACGTGTAATAGGTATGCCAGGCGATGAAGTTAAAGGCACAATTGAAGATGGTAAACCAGTTATATATTTAAAAAAGAATGGTGAATCTGAATTTACAAGATTAAATGAACCTTACCTTAATAAATATCCTTTGCTTGCAGTTTGTAAGCCTGGTTCAAATAGACCATTTGTTTACAAGAGTTATGATCCAACTGTATCTCCTGAAAATCAACCATTTTATAAAATGAAAGCAGCTGATATTCAATTGGGTGAAAAGGTTGCATTGTTTTATGGTAGACCATTTTTAATTGAACCAGCATCACTATTTACTGATAATGGTAAAAACTTGGATGTGTTTGATGTAAAATTAGCCGATGATGAATATTGGGTTATGGGCGACAATAGATTAAATAGTCATGATTCAAGAGTGTGGGGCGTTCTTAAAAAGAAGTTAATTCATGGTAAAATAGTTTATCGTTTATGGTCTATTGATAGTGATAGTGACGATGCTTGGTGGAACTTTTGGATATTTGATTTAGTTAGACATCCCATAAGTTTTTGGAAGAGTATAAGATGGAATCGTTGTTTTGAAGTGCTAAGATAAAAATAATTAAGGATTTAAAATGAAATTTTCTTTGTCATTTTTATTTTTTTTAACTATATTAACTTCTGGTTGTGGTTGTTCTAATGTAAAAAAAACCGATCAACCAAAATTGGTAATTGTTAATGTTCTTGATAAAGCATTATATGATGATTGCCATATAAAAGGCTCAGTACATGTTCCGTTTGAAGAGTTTAATGATTGGGTTACAAAAAACCTACAAGATAATAAAATTGACATTAATGATCACATAATTGTTTATTGTTCTAATTATATGTGTACAGCTAGTGGATATGGTGCTAAACTTTTAACCAAACTTGGTTTTAAAAATGTTTGGGCTTATGAAGCAGGTGTAGCAGAATGGTTCCAAAAGGGACATTCTATAGAAGGTGTTTGTCAAAAAGCATATTTAAAAAAAGTTTTAGATAAACCAGAGCATAAAGAAGTAGATATAAATATTATATCAACTGATGATTTAGCTAAAAAAATTGAAAACATGCAAAAATAAGTTGAAATAGCTGAAATAATATGTAAAATTGATATATATCTTATTTCTGGCGGCATAGCCAAGTGGTAAGGCATGGGACTGCAAATCCTTGATCCCCAGTTCGAATCTGGGTGCCGCCTCCAGACATTTCTTTCAGAAATGACTGACAGGCTTTTTCTTAAATTACTTTGATATTATGTGCCGAGGTGGCGAAATTGGTAGACGCAAAGGACTTAAAATCCTTCGGGAGCAATCCCTTGCCGGTTCGAGTCCGGCCCTCGGCACCAGTCATTTGTTTCATGAATGACTGGTAAGCCAGTTGCTAATCTTCTTTTATAAATTAAACAAATTTATTTTCCACTTCATCAAAAAAAATTATGTAAACTTTTTTCATAATCAAAAAACAAAATCTAATTCTTATTTTTTATAAAAAAAACAATATTAATTATAAATTTGTATTTAATAAAAATTATTAAGCTTAAAGAAGCTTGTTTAATATTTATTTTTATTTTTTTTTATAAAAACTTTGTTTTGTGCTTAAATTTGTATATAGAAAAAACCTAATTTATCTTGACAAATTTGACATAGGAACTAAGTTACAATTAGTACTAGTTTGTCACGGACTTTTAGAAGTAGCCATTTGTAGAAATTTTTTTGATAAAGGATTATATAAACATGAACAAAGCATTATTAATAGAACACATGGCAAAATCATCGAAATTGCCAAAATCAACCTGTAGATTAGCTTTAGAATCTTTCATCACAGTAATTGGAACAGCATTAAAGAAAAATACACCTGTTGTATTAACAGGTTTCGGTACTTTTTCTCTTTTAAAAAGAAAAAGCAGAGTTGGTGTAAACCCAGCTACCGGTAAAAAAATGCAAATTCCTGCTAAGAAAGTTCCTAAATTTAAGCCAGGAAAAGCGCTTAAAGATTTAGTTGCTTAAATTAATTTAAGAGCACTTTTAGAGAGATACCTTAAAAAAGTATCTCTCTTTTTTTTTAACTCTTTTATTATTATAAAAAAAAATAGTA
>JARLHJ010000025.1 GCA_031292305.1 Candidatus Babeliales bacterium | reverse complement strand
TTAACTTTTCTTTCATAATAAGTATTTAGTTGTTGATCTAAAAATTTATCATAATATTGAAGTTCTAATTGTTGTATGTTCGCAAATTCAAATAAATCTATAAGTTCTTCAAATTCATCATCTGCTACAAAAGCACCTTCAGAATCTATTACAATTAGATCACCGCGATAGTAACCCATTGCAGCTTCTAAAATTTCATCTTTAGTGTATTCTGATAAATTTTCAGTTTCAAATCTTATTAATGATGCAATTGTATTTCCATATTTTTCCTGCATATCAGAAGCATCCATTTGCGGAAATACTTGAATTACAGGGTAAGAAGTTCTTAAATGAAAAAACTTTGGCTTAGTGATATATGGTCTAATTTTCTTAAAAATAGTCGCGGCATCACTAACGCTTTGTTCTTGATATTTATGATCTATATGACTTACATTCTCTCTTAAATCTTCTAAAGTTCCTTCAAAAGGAATCTTATAAATTAAAGATATTGCCCCAAAGCTATGTAATTTACAGCTAAAATTACTTGAAGTTTCATGTGGATGGGGTAACTCGACTGAAATAGGAATATGATATTTTTTAAAATATTTAGGTAACGAATTAGGTCGTTTTAATAAAATATGTGCTTTTTCAGTTTCTTCTAAATTTATATCTTCGCCTATATCAAAGGCATGAAATATATAAATATTTCCTGAAAAAGTGATTTGGTTCTCGTTTGTTTCTTTATCTTTTTTATACATTTTAATCCTCGATTATCTTTAAGTTTGATTAAATTTTCTGGTTTTAGCAAATTTTTGATAAAAATGGTATGGGGGTGGCTTTTGCTTATGATGTAAGAGCTGGTATAATTAGATTTACATTATACAACAGGGGGCAACTATGAATTTTTCAAAATTATTGTTATTTATTTTATTAACCGTTTTATCGAATTCTTATACCCAAAGTTACCATTGGTATGTGACTAAGGTAGAACAATACAATCAAGTACCCTTAGAGGCTGCAAAAAACTTTAAAGACAGGTTGGCAAAGATAGATATTAAATTAACAAGAATTACTGAAATTCTAATCAATGTGATTGCCGATAACATATTTGAGACAGATATAAACCGTATTCTTAGCTTAACCCCAGAACAGACTAATATTAAAACTTTTCTAATGAGTAAAGATCTAAATTTAGATAATTTAAAAAATAGAAAAGATTTTTTAATAAATGAGAAGAAAGCATTAGGCAAATATGAAATTTTTTATGATATAAAAGATTATATTGTAGAAAAAATAGATAACGCTAGAAAAACTGCAACCACAGTGGGGGATTTTGCTTCGGGTACATTTATAGCTTATGGTTTTTATGATTTATACTTTAATAGATTAGAACATAGCTTAAAAGATTTCCTTAGAGATCCAAATCTAATTAGAGATTCTAAGTCGTCAATAATCCAAAAAACTACTGTTATATTAGCTATGATTGCCATTTCAAGTCATTACCTAGGTAAATAATCTACAGTTTGTTTCAAATAGAATTTGCCCCAGGTTTAAATGGTTTTAGGTAGGGGGCTTTTGAATCTATTTTAATATCTGTTATGCTTTAATTATATGGTGTTATTATAGACAATTCGGAGGTTCATTATGAAATTGTTAAAATTATTTATGGCTTTATTCTTTGTCGGCAACTTATTTAGTGCGCCATATGCAACTTATCAGAAAGATATTAGAGCATATTCTAAAGAATTAAAAGCAGCTGATTTGGCAAAAGATAAGTCTGAAAGACTTAAAAGTGTAAATTCTAAAATAGAGATTCTTCAGAGAATAAAAAGCAATGCTATAAGTGATGAAATATATATTGAAAAAGATGGAATGTTGATAGATAAACCTAATGAGCCAATTCCATCATTAGATGAAATGTCATTAGATGAAATGAGTTCAGATGATGAAAGAACATTATCTAGTAGACAATTAGTCCCACTTTTTTCAAATGTTAGAACAGCATCACAATCCCAAGCTAAATTTCACAGGGGTACAGGGAATTTCGATATTAAAACATTGTTAACAGAGAATCAACTTTCTGCATCTGAAATTCAGACTAAACTTAAAAAGTTAAATGATGAAAAAGATGAACTTATAACTTATAAAGAAATTTTTTGGAAAAAATGGGGTAATTTTATGAAACCAGTAAGAGAAACTGCAGGTAAAGTAGCCTTCTGGTCTTCTATAGCTGCCTTAGGTGTAGTTGCAGGGGATATATATGTTAATAGATTTTCTGCTGGTTATAATGATGCACGTCTTTTACAAAATGTTACTTCTTTATTGGCAACCATTGCAATTCTTTCTCATTCTTTGAGAGAATAAACTCCGTACTTAAAATTATTAAATGACCCAGTCTTCGTCATCTAGGCTACGGCGGGGTCATTTAATTAAATTAAAAAAAAAGTAAGGAGAAGCAATGAGCCAATTGTCTAAAGATATTCTAAGCACACTTTCTAATTCCCTAAAACAATCCCAAGAGTTTATAGAACGTTGTCATAATTTTGACCGTTCATGTAAAACCAAATATACCCAAGAATGTGATATACAAGTTGATAAAGATATTATTGACGCAGACATATTACTAGAATCCGTAGAAAAATTATCAGATTTACTTTTAGTGCATTTGCAAAAATGTACCATGCAACCATGCGTGGATGCGAGCAATGATTGCAAAGCCGCATGTAATGATTTAATGAATTCAATTAATGATTTAATTAGTTATTGCAAAGAAGAAGAAAATAAGTGTGCAAGCAGATACCAAGATGTTAAAACAGCTTGTGAAAATTTTGAAAAAAAGGCAAAAGTTTGTAATGATAATTATTGTAATATGTAAAAACTAGGAGAAAGAATGAGTAATCATTTACCAGCAAATTCAATAAATTCATGTGTAGAAAAATGTGAAAAATGTATTAATAGTTGCCAAAAATTAATGTCTTTATGTGAAGTTAAAAGTAGCCAAGATTGTGCAGAGCAAGTAGGTAATTGTATTAAAGCTTGCCAGGAATGTGTAAGCGTTTGTAATAAAACTATTAAAGAAATTGAATCGCATATTAAAGATTGTAGTCAATGCACAGATCATAGAAATGCATTAAAAGATTGTGTAGACGCATGTAATAAACAAATAGATGCTTTAAACAATGCTCAACAAGAATTACCTTCTAATATTAGTGGTATTAATTATAGAGCAGATGTTAATGAATTAGTTAATGCAACAAGAAAATGTATTGATAAATGTAATGAATGTATTAAAGCTTGTACTAATAAATAAGCTTCGGGTTAACCCATTTGCTGCTATAGCTAGCTTGTGACTAAGCTTATCGGGTCTTTCGGCTTGATAAGTTTCGACGGTCAAGGGTGTATAGGTTATGGCGTTAATTTAAACTTGATTGCGTGTGTATCAATACTTTTTAGAATTTCTAAATCAAATCCGACAGTATGTCGGGTTTTTAATTTCAACTTTTTTTGATTTTCTAAAAATTCAAAAGACATTCTAGTTTTGCCACGTTTAAAACTATTTTTTATTATATCTAAATTTTGTTGATTAAAGTTATCTGCAAAATCTATAGAAATTTCTTCAAATTCAGGCCAATGTTGAAATAATAATTCTAAAGGTACTATTGCGTTTGCTTTAATCTTGCATTTAGAAGTAGAGGTAAAATCTAAGCTTCCTTTAACAATGAATATGTTATAAGTGTTTAACCATTGTTCAACTTTTTGAAAAAGCTTAGGAAATATAATAATTTCTGCAACAGCATTTCTATCTTCAATTTGCATAAATGCCATGTTATCACCTTTTTTGGTCGCAATAACTTTATGGCTTTTTTTAACTCCATAACCTGTAATTAAAATATCTTGCATTACTGCTGTTTCTATTTTTTTCATTATATCTTCAAAAGATGATACATTGAGCCATTTTAATTCTTGATATGTGTCCAAAGGATGTGAGCTTAAATAAAAACCAATTACTTCTTTTTCTTTTTCTAACTTTTCTTGTATGGTCCAATCATCCTTTTGCTGAAACGCATGCATCTCCACAGCTGTATCACCAGGTTTTTTGGTCATTTCAAACAATCCCATTTGGCCCGTTAAAGCTGCCTTTTTTTTGTCTGCAGCAATATCCATTATCTTTTGAACTTCTGCATATTTTTGTGCTCTATTGCCAGGCAGTCTATCTAGTGCGCCTGCGCTAATTAAATTTTCAATTACACGTTTGTTTGAAGTTCGCAAATCAATTCTAAAACAAAAATCCATTATATCTGTAAAAGGTTTTTTGGCGCGTTCAATTAAAATATTTTCAAGTGAAGCAAGCCCTACACTTTTAATTCCCTGTAATCCAAATAATATTTTTTTATTCGGGCCTGAACTGCTTATAGGCACAGTAAAGCAAATATCAGACTGGTTAATATCAGGTGGCAATATTTCAATTCCCATGCCTTTAGCTTCATCAAGGTATTTAACCATTGAATCAGCATCAGAAGCTTCTAAAGAAATTAAACATGCCATAAATTCAGCAGGGTAATTAGATTTTAAATATGCCGTTTGATAAGCAATTAAAGCATATGCAGCAGAGTGAGATTTGTTAAAACCATACCCAGCAAAATATTCCATTAAATCAAAAAGTTGTTTAGCTTTTTGTGGATTAAAACCACGTGTTTGTGCTTTCTCCATAAATATGGCACGTTGCTTTGCCATCTCTTCAGCTTTTTTCTTACCCATTGCTCGGCGTAGTAAATCAGATTCACCCAAAGAATAGCCTGCAATTGTAGACGCAATTTTCATTACCTGTTCTTGATAAACAATAACGCCATTTGTTTCTTTTAAAACATCTTCAAGTTCAGGAAATAAATATTCAATTTTTTGTCTGCCGTGTTTACGTTCTATAAAATCGTCTACCATTCCAGAGCCTAATGGCCCCGGTCTGTAAAGAGCGTTTACTGCAATAATATCTTCAAATTTTTCAGCTTTTAATCTACGCAATACATCTTTAATGCCATCAGATTCTAATTGAAACACACCTGATGTTTTTCCAAGCCCCAATAATTCATAAACTTTAGGGTTATCAAGTGGTATTTTATCAATATCAATTTTTATATTGTGATTCTTCTCTATTAACTTAAGAGCCTTGTCAATTAAAGTAAGGTTTTTTAATCCCAACAAATCGATTTTCAAAAAGCCTAGTGCTTCAAGTTCTGTCATTGCATATTGTGTTACTAATTCAGTACTTTTGGTCGGTACAAACAGAGGCAATATTTCTTCAATTGGTTCTGGTGATATTACAATTCCCGCTGCATGTTTAGAAGCATGTCGCGTAAGCCCTTCAAGTTTTAAAGCTATATTTATCATATGAGCTACTTTGGGGTTTGAATCAATTAAATTTTTTAATTTAGGTTCTTGTTCTATGCTGTCGGTAATAGAAATTTTTAATGTGTCGGGTATTAAATCTGTTAAAGCATTAGAATCTTCAAATGGGAATCCTAATACACGAGCCACGTCTTTAATTACTCCCTTGGCCATCATTGTACCAAAGGTTATTATTTGGCAAACTTTATCGTGCCCATATCTGTCACGTATATATTGAATTACGCGCTCTCTGCCTTCAATACAAAAATCAATATCTATATCAGGCATCGACACACGTTCAGGGTTTAAGAATCGTTCAAAAAGAAGATTATATTTAATTGGATCTATATTAGTAATCTCTAATGCCCAAGCAACCAATGAACCTGCTGCAGAACCACGACCGGGTCCAACAGGAACTCCATTTTTACGTGACCATTGTATAAAATCACTAACTACTAAAAAATAACCTATAAATCCCATTTTAATAATTAAATTAATTTCTAAATCAAGGCGAGCCTGATAATGCTCTTTTTCTTCTTTAGGAAATCTTTCATTTTCTAATAATTTATCAAAACCAATTTGGCTTAAATGTTTAAAATAAGATTCTGTTGTATGTTCTTCAGGTATTTCGAATTTAGGGAAAAAAAGTTTTCCCAGTTCAAAATTAAAATCGCACATATCTGCAATTTTGCCAGAATTCCAAATGACTTCTTCATGGTCTTTAAAAATTTCAAGCATCTGTGATTGTGTGCGCATAAATGCACGGCACTCACCAAATGTAAATCTGTTAGGGTCATCAATTTTTGCATGTGTTTGTATAGAAAGCATTATTTCATGAGCTTCTCTATCTTCTTCATTTACATAATGGCAATCTGAAGTGGCTACAACTTGTACGCCTTTTTTTGCGCCCCATTCAAATAACTTCTGATTTAATATTTGCTGCTCTTTTTGATCTTCTGGTTGTACTTCAAAGTAAAACCTATCTGGCCCAAAAACACGCAAATACCAATCAATCATTTTTTCAGCTTCTGCATTATTATTCTTCATTAGCAATTGGGGTATATGTCCACCCAAGCAAGCTGTAGTTACTATTAAACCTTCTGAATGTTGTTCTAATATTTTATAATCTATACGTGGTTTAAAATAAAAACCGTGTTGATAAGAAAACGAGATTAATTTACATAAATTTTTATAGCCTGTAGCATTCTGCACAATAATTATTAAATGGTAATACTTATTTTCTACCGATTTAATGTTTGCATCTTCAGTTAGATATGCTTCTATTGCCAAAATTGGCTTTATCCCAGCCTTGTTACATTTTTGGAAAAACTTTACTGCACCAAATATATTACCATGGTCAGAAATACATAGCGCTTTTAAAGCATTTTTTTTGCCAAACTCTATAAGTTTGTCAAGACTTATCGCCCCGTCTAAAAGCGAAAATTCACTATGCACGTGCAGGTGGGTAAAATGTTTTTCCATTAATAAAATTTATCTTGTTTGGTTAAAGAGAGTTTGTAGTATTGAATAATTTAGCAGATAAGCAAAATTTCGCAATTTAAATTATATCAATAGTGTGCAATTTAATATGTTAGTTACCCTTAAGTAAAACAAATTCCTCCCTCAACACATCCTTAGAGAGTGTTAACGAGTCGAAGGACAATCCAAATAAAAAAATATTATTTCTTATACATCAAATTTATGCCTACAAGTTGGGCAAATGAAATTTTGAATTAGCCAAGACTTTATGCAGTCTTTATGAAATTGGTGATCACAAAGAAGAGTAACAGAATTAGCATCATTATTTTCACGACATATAGAACAAATTTCTTCAATATTGATTTCGGCATTTTTAATCATTTGTTTATACTTTAAATACAATTTAATCATATTGTGTTTAGTGAAAACATAATTATCGATATCATCATGAAATTTGACTAACCTGTTTAAAAAAATGAATAAGGTGACCCAACTAGCAGCAATACCAATACTCTGACTTATCTCATATAACATTCTGTTTGTGGGGCGTTTTTCAATAGGGATTGTGTACAATAGCTTAACCAAGGTAAATATTTTTATCAGAATCATACCTATTTTAAATTCTTGAGGATGATTACTATTATTTGTGGCACCTATTCCTGTACCAAAAAATATCATTATTAAAGCAGTAAGTGTTCCGGATAATACGCCTTTTTTTATATCTATTGAATCGTTTAATGTTAAATTTGAAATCAACGTTTTAAAAATTTCTTTTACTTTTTCTTTATTTCTTATAGTTGAAACTAAAGCAGATAAATTAGAACTATTTTCCATAGGCAAAGTCGGTGTTGCTGAATAAAAAGCAAAACTTGCAAAAAGAGCCAGAAATAATTTTTTAAATATCATAAGATCCCCCATTTTCATCAGATCTAACCAGTAAATTTAATTATAGCAAAATTTCAAAATATGTCCATTAGAAAATAATAATCTTGGGCTTTTCAGGTTTGATAGATAAAAATGTTAGCTATAACTGTCCAAAATCATAATAAAAAGTAAGTTATGTCTCACATAATTGGGGGTTATTGGGCAATAAGCAAAACAAAAGGGGAGTGATTAGCTCCCCTTAATAAGTAGATTTAGAATAAACTATCTTAAAGTTGATTTGGTTCTAGCATGGCGTTCATTAGTTCTTTTGATTTTAACTTTGCCTTCTAGTTCATTAATCATATTATCAACATATGTCTGTTTTTTATGTAAATGCATTTGTTTTTCTTCTAAATGTTTCGCATGTTCTTTTTGCTTTTCATTTACGACTACTAATTCTTCATCTAAAGTTGCTAACTTTTGTTCTATGTTTTTTAGATTTAGTTCTTGTACTTTTAATTCTTTTTCATGAGCTGTTAGTTTGTTTTCTTCTTGTTTTATTTTATGCTCATGAGCTTTTAGGCTATTTTCTTGAGCAGCTAATTTTTGTTCATGCGCTTTTAAATTAGATTCTTTAGTTTTTAAACTATTTTCATGTGCAGATAATTTTTGTTCTAGATTATGTAGGTGAGTTTCTTTATTTTTTAAAGTATTTTGTTCCGAAATTATTTTATGTTCTAAGGTTTTAAGATGTGCTTCACGAGTAGCTAATTTCTGTTCTTTGTCTTTAAAATGTTTTTCTTGCTGCTTTAAATGATTTTCCTGTGATATTAATTTTTGTTCAGTATTTTTTAAATGATGTTCTTTTGCTGTTAAATCATTTTGCAAAGCAATTGTTCTTTGTTCACGGGTTTTTAAATCCGCCTCATGTGAAGCTGCTTTTTTTGTTTTATCGTTTAAGTTAAATTCTTTTGTTTTTAGACTTTCTTCTAATTGTTTAAGGTGATTTGTTTTATCTTGTATTATTTTATTTTGATTAATTAAATCGGTTCTTTTTTGATCTAAGACACTAAATTGATGTTGGACTTTTTGTTGATCTGCTTTTAGTTGCTCTTTTTCTAAGTCTCTATCATATTTTTTTTCTACGAAGTCTGGGTTTGTTACAATTTCTATTTCTTCAATCGTTTCGCTTTCAACCGCGCTTACATACTGAGTTGCTAATAAAATTAGTACTACCATTAATTTTTTGTTTACCATTTTTCTCCTTTAATAAAACTATTTTTAAAAATTATTAGTTTTAGATTAGCAAATGTTTTTTTCAAAAAACAATACTTAGTTATTTTGTATTAAGTTTGTGGACAACGTTTTTAAAAAATGTTAAAAATTGTGACATGTTTTACCAGGCTTCGCTAGTAGCTATGCTGGGAACGCTAACCGTTATTAAAATTTAAGGGTACCTATGAATAAAATATTTCTAAGTTTAATTTTTATATGCTCAATTCTATATGGTGATGCACCAATTAGTGATATGAAAAATGATCCTTTATTAGTAGTAGTAATAATGGTTAAGGATGAAGAATCTGTAATCGTTCCAACATTAGAGCCTTTTGTAAAATCAGGCATAGATTCCTTTTTCGTTTATGATACAGGTTCAACAGATAAAACTATGGCAAATGCACAAGATTTTTTTGAAAAGAATAAAATTGCAAATGCATACATTACCCAAGAGCCTTTTATAGATTTTGCTACTTCAAGAAATCGAGCTCTTGATTTGGCTAAAGAAAAATTCCCGAATTCTGTATTTACAATTATGCCAGATGCTGAATGGTATTTACAAAATGGGGTTGAATTAGTAAATTTCTGCAAGCAAAATATCCATGATTTTAATAACTTATATTTAATTAGACTTAATAATAATACAGATGATTTTTATCATGGTCGTCTATTAAGAACAAAAGCAAACTTACGTTTTGCAGGTGTTGTGCATGAAGTTATAGCTTCACCTTCTATGACTAAAATTCCTGTAAGTGTTTGTTTTGATTATAGACCTAGATCTACTGGTATTGAAGCATCGGCAAAACGTTGGAAACGTGATTCAGAATTATTATTACGTGAAGTACAAAAAAACCCACAAGATTCAAGAAGTGCATTTTATTTAGCGCAAACATATGAATGTTTACATGATTTACATAATGCATATAAATATTATGAAATCCGTTCTAAGTTGCCTGGTTGGGATGAAGAAAATTATGAAACATATTATAGAATGGCCGGTCTTTGCAATACACTTTCAGATTTTGATCCAAAATTCACTAAAGCAATGGCCCATGATTATTACATGAAGGCATATAATATGCGCCCACACAGAGCTGAACCTTTAATAAAAATTGCAGAAATGCATTGGCCATCAAATTATGCATTATGTTTTAGATATGCAAGATTAGCATTAGAATTACCTTATCCAAAAGATGAAGTTTTATTTGTAAACAAAGAAATATATGAATTCACCAGATATGAAGTATTAAGTAAAGTAGCTTGGTATATGGGAGAATTTGAATTAGGTGAACACGCTACACGTAAAGCAATTGAAGCTAAACCTAATCTAATTTATTTATATAATAATTTAAAACTATATATGGATAAGAAAAATAAATATTTACTTGATGAGCTTACTAAAGCTGAGTTAACTAAATTGAGTTTTCCTGTAATGCCTAATCACGCATAAATAATTAGACTTGTTTGTTCTATACTCCAGAGTAAGTGTCAAAGCTTACTCTGGCATTCCAGCCGTCACACCAGAACTATGGCCGTCAGCCGCTATTAACGAGATTAAAAATAAAGGTAAAAAATGAGACAAGTTTTAGTAACTATTATTTTAATACTAATATCGCTTAATAATTTTGCAGAAATGCCTAAATTATTAATTAAGATGCCAACAAGATCAAGACCTGCAAAGTTTTTAAAAAATTTAGATAAATATTATCAGAACATGTCATTTGAATATCCATATGAATTTTTAATTACATGTGATGAAGATGATGCGTCAATGAATAATGAAAATGTGATCAAGCGCCTGCAGAGTTATCCGAATTTAAAATTTTATTTTAGTAAAAATAATTCAAAAGTAGAAGCTGTGAACAAAGATATTGAAAAATGCGATTTTGATATTTTATTAGTAGCCAGTGATGATATGGAACCAATTGTAAGAAATTTTGATAAAATAATTATCGAAACTATGCAAAAAAACTTTGCAGATTTTGATGGTGTTTTAAATTTTAATGATGGCCATGTAGGCGGTGCATGTAATACTTTACCGGTGATTGGTAAAAAGTTTTATGACAGATTTAAATATGTGTATAATCCTGCTTATAAAGCATTTGAGTGCAATGTAGAATTAGCCTTAGTTTCGAAGATTTTAAAAAAAGAAAAAGTAATTAATGATGTAATTATTCAGCATAACCACCCAGCGTGGGGTAAAAATAGTTGGGATGATTTATATCAAAAAAATCAACACTTTTATGCGCAAGACACAAGTATATTTATTACAAGACAAAAGAATAACTTTGATCTTACTCAAGAAGAATTAATTTCCGGAACACCAAAAGATTTATCTATTTTAATCTGTACTTTAGATGAACGCGCATCCATTTTTGAAAATTTGTTTAATAAATTAAATAAACAAATTAAAGATTTAGGCCTGCAAGATAAGGTTGAAGTTTTATATTATAAAGATAACCGCGAAGTTTCTGTAGGTACAAAAAGAAATTCTTTATTAGAGCAAGCTTCAGGTAAATATACATGTTTTGCAGATGATGACGATGATGTACATGATGATTATATTAAAATGTTGCATGATAAATTAAAAACTAATCCGGATTGTGTAAGTTTAGTAGGGACAATAACTACAAATGGGTCTAGTCCAAAAAGATTTATTCATTCACTTCGCTATAAGAGCTACTCAGAAGATGCAAAAAATTATTATCGTCCACCAAATCATTTAAATGTGATCAAGCGTTCTTTGGCAATACAATTTCATTTTCCTGAAAAATATTACGGAGAAGATTTTGATTGGGCAATGCAAGTTTGCAGATCTGGCCTTTTAAAAACTGAAGAAGTTATTAATGAACCATATTATTTTTATTTATATAGAAATTATACAAGCCAAGTTGGCCAAGATAAATATTTAAATGAACATGTTTTTAAAAATAAAAAGAATGGTGTATTTGTAGATATCGGTGCATTCGATGGCATCTCTCATAGCAATAGTTATTATTTTGAGAAAAATCTTAATTGGTCGGGTATTTGCATAGAGCCGTTGCCAAATAAATTTAAAGAATTAAAATCGTGTAGAAATTGTAAATGTATAAATGCATGTATTTCCAATGAAGAAGGTATTGTCAAATTCTTTGAAGTAAATGGTGCTCCAGCTATGTTAAGTGGAATGGTAAGAAATTATGATCCAAGACACTTAGTGCGACTTAATAATGAGATTGCAAGAGATGGCGGAAGTTGTAATGTTATAGAAGTACCTTCATTAAATATCAATAATATTTTAAGAGAGAATAACATTACTAAAGTTGATTATCTTTCTTTAGATACAGAAGGTGCGGAATTAGAAATTTTAAAATCTATAGATTTTGATTCATTTTATATACATGCTATTTCTGTAGAAAACAATTATTCAGATGAAAGTTTTAAATTGTTTTTAGAATCTAAAGGTTTTAAATTGGTAACCACTTTAGGTAACCAAGATGAAATATATATAAATAACCATTAGTTTTATTTATAAATTATACGCGACTTGTTTTCTTGAAAATTTCTAATGTCACTACGAGAATTATATACATGTGTATGGTCATTAACATAATGACCATGCCATGTAATATAAAATGGGTATGTAGTATCATCAAATGGTAAGTCTATCGGAGTAATTTGGGTATAGTCTTGTTTGTAAATTTTTAATTTAGCTAAGTAAGCTATAATATTAAAAACTGTTTGGTCATGTCTTGCAGTTCCAAAACCATTCGGTGTTGTGCCATCATCTATAAAATTTCTTATATCTTTTGCTAATTCATAAAATGGTAAAGCTATTTCATTATAAGATTTTCTTGATAATCCAATGAAATTAGCACCTATAATTTCTTGATCCATTATCCAAACATTTTCATCGGAATTTAAATCGAATTTATCAATTAAAAATTTAGTAGTTTGCCATCTAACTGGATGCATTAATTTATTATTTTCTAATTCATCTCCCATAGTGCAAATAAAATAACCTTCTTGTTTAATATATTTGAATAAATGATCTATAGGTTTTAAAATAGTTGTTCCAGCATCAACCCACAAAACAGTTTCAAACATTTCCAGTGCTTGCTTAATTGCTACAGGTTTAAAAGAATACCAACCTGGAACTTTTTTGCCCCAATTATTGACAACAACTGATTTTATAATATCAGGGTTTGCTTTTTCAATTTCATATACACGAACTTTTTTCATCGTGTTTAAATGGTTTATTTGTTCGGCTTCAAGTCCCAAATCAAATACTGCAATTTCATTGATATTATCAAAATTAGTCGCATGTATACTTCCTATTAGGTTAATTAATAAAGGGAAGTAATTGCTATCAGAAGCTGTGCAAAAGCAAGCATCAGGTGAATTCCAATATGCATAATATTGCGTTACAATGGAATTATTTTCTTGATCGCGTTTAGCTTTTTTTAGTGTATCAGAGTCTGTAGATATGCCTGTTGGGTTTTGGTAATATAACCCACTATAACCTTCTAAATTTTTAAATTTTGCACCTTGGCTTGCAGCGCGTAACCACATTTCAAAATCACCAGCGGAAGAAAATTTTTCATCAAAATATCCATATTTTTCATGTATGCTTTTTCTCCAAGTAGGCATTGGTCCACCTAGGCATAGTTGCATATTTTTAGGGGTAAATACAACCGATTCTACAAACCATCTATAATGATTAAATTCAAATAATTCGTTTGCTTGATTAGTTATAAAATAACCTGCATATACTAAATCTATATTTGGGTTTGTTTCAAGGAATTTAATATGATCTTCTAAGGCTTGTGGGTTGCGCCTATCATCAAGATTTGCATTAGTAATAAAATCTGATTTTGCCATTTTAACTGCCATATTCCATATAGCATATAATCCAGGATCGTGGTCAAGTTTTTGATAAATTATATTAGGGAATTTTTTCATGTATTCTTTTATAATTGGCTCTTCATTATCAGGTGAGTTTGCATTGATTAATATGAGTTCAGATTCAGGAAAAATTGACATACGTGTTATATCAGATAAGAAACCAGCTATAAAATCATTACCTTTGTATACAGAGGTTATAATTGATACCTTAGGTTTTTTTGTTTCAGCAGAATCTATTAATGTAAATATTGATAAAAAAATATTTAGTAAAATTATATAGTTTTTTTTCATTTTTCTTCTTTTTTTAAATTATTTTTTTAGAGCCAAGCTAATTTAATAAAAATAATAAATTAAATCAAAATATTATTTTATCTTGTTAATTTAAATTTAATTAAAATATATTAATTTAAGTTTAAGTTATTGAGGAGTACATGAAAAAAGCAATAATTATTTTTATTCTAATATTTAACTTAATTGGTGATGAAAATAAATTTGTAATTGGGTGTAGACCATCAGGTTTTTTTTCTAACTTTTTATCTGCGTTAATAAATATTAGATGGGCAGAAAAAAATAATAAAATACCGGTGGTTTGGTGCCAATGGCATTCGCCGTATTACCAAGTGGATGGTTATAATGGTTCAAAGAATGTTTGGGAATATTATTTTGAATCTATTTCAGAATTAAACTTTAAAGAGGGCGATAAAAGTTATTGGCAATATGCAGCAATTGATGGTTTTGAAATTCCGTCTTTAGACGCAGTATCGTATAGCCCAAAATTTAGAAATCTATTTCATTCTATAATAAAAAAATATATAAAAATAAAACCTAATATCCAAAATAAAATAAATGTTTTTTATAAAAAAAATATGCACAATAAAAAAAATATTGGTATTCACTTGCGTGGAACAGATAAATTTACAGAAGTTCAACCTGTTGATACTAAAGTAATTTTTAATTGTGCAAATAAACTTGCAAAAAAGTTAGGAAAAAACTGTCAGTTTTTTGTCGCAACAGATGAAGAGAGGTTATTAGATTTAGCTAAATCTAATTTGCAGGGTAAGGTTATTGCTTACACTTCACATAGGTCACAAAATAGTAACCCTGTATGGGATTTTTATTTACATAATAGAGCTATATTGGGTGAAGAGGTTTTAATTGAATCTCAATTGCTTTCTAAATGTAACTATTTTATACATACAATATCTAATGTTTCTATTGCGGTCTGTTATTTTAACCCTCGTCTTAAAAATATATTATTAAGAAACTAAATTATGAAAAAAATTATATTGTGCTCTTTTATTTTTATATTCAATTTAAATTGCGATCCCCAAAAATTTGTAATTGGCAGCAGATTAGATGGTTTCTTTTCCAATTTTTTAGGAACTTTAACTAACATCATCTGGGCAGAAAGAAACAATAAGATTCCAGTAGTGAGCTGGGAAAGATCGTTGTATTTTCAGCCAGAAGGTTATAATGAATCCAATAATGTATGGGAATATTATTTTGAACCGGTTTCTAAATTAAAAAAGATTAAAGACGATATAGTATATTCTAATTATTATTCACCAGATAAATTTGGTATTAATGCATGGAGTGACCTCGCTTATAATTCAACATATAGAAGCTTGTTTAATTCTATAATAAAAAAATATGTAAAAATAAAACCTAATATTCAAAACACAATAAATGCATTTTATAAAAAAAATATGCAAGGTAAAACAAACATAGGCATTCATATTCGTGGCACTGATAAGTTTACAGAAATTTCTAGAGTGAATAGTAAAAAAATATTAGATTATGCAAATCAACTCGCGCAAAATTTCGGTAAAAAGTGTCAATTTTTTATTGCAACAGATGAAGAGAATATAATTAAACTAGCTCAATCTTGTTTATCTTCAAAAGTCGTTTTTTATGATGCGCATCGATCTAACAATTCAAACCCGGTTTGGAAAGTATTTAAGCAAAATAAGGCATTGCTGGGTGAAGAGATTTTAATTGAATCTCAATTGCTTTCTAAATGTGATTATTTTATACACACAATATCTAATGTTTCTATTGCGGTCTGTTATTTTAATCCTAGTCTTAAAAATATTTTACTTAAAAACTAAAGATGATGATAGATAAAAAGCGACCTGTTCTCCGTTAATATCTAAATATATAGGAAGTTGTGGATTATGAGATTGTCTTAGAACTTTTCTGCCTTGTATATATGCCAATACAGTAATAAGAGATTGTTCATATGTAGTTTCTTTAGAATGTTCGTAAAATTGTAAAACTAAATCATTATAAATATCTTTTGAAAACCCCATTAAATTTGAATTAATAAGTTCGCAAGACAATATCCACCTGCGACTTGAATCTTGTAAGTCAAATTTATGCATTAAGTTTGGGCTTACTTCTAATGTGTGCTTGTATCCTATATTTGTATATTCATCGCCGATCGTTGTTAAAAAGTAAGTATTAGATTGAATGTATTTAAAAAGCGCGTCTAATGGTTTTAAAACTGTAATGTCTGGGCTTATCCATAAAACATAAGGTACTATTTCTAGTGCTTGTTTTATAGAAAAAGCCATGTGCGAACTTGTTTTTTCTGTTTTATATACTTTAACTTTTTTTAAATTATTTAAATATTTTATTTGCTCTTGATCTAGGCCTGAATTAAATATTAAAATTTCACCTAATTGAATTAGGTTGGTTTTATGAATGCTATCTATTAAATTAAGTAACGCATTGTAATCTTTTGAATCTGCTGCTGTACAATAATTTTGTAAGTTTGCTTGACAGTTAATCTGAAAACACAGAAGTATAATAAAGTTTTTAATCATTTTTTTCATTAGTCAAAAAGCTTTTCTAGTTTTTGGTATTTAGGTTGGCTGCGAATATAATGATCAAGCGTTATTTGTAAAGTAGGGTTTGTCTTATAATCATTTATTATAGAAGCATCATTATAAATGTATAAAGTATCTGAGATAAATTTAGAATGGTAGCCTGCCATTTCAATTAAAGGGAACATCATAGCTAAATCTCCGGTCATTGGGAAAAACTTGCCTTCATACAACAAATCTTCTTTTTTTATTTTATGAAATAATGATGCATAAAAAGTTCGCAAATGTGATGTGCAATATCTAGATTCTCTAAATAAATTATTTTCAATAACATAATCTGGAAGTTCTATGCATCCCCAATCTCCATCTTTTGAGTATGGGTACCATTTATATTGCCCATATGTTAACCAAGTATTTGCATTTTGATAGATGTTGTTTAAATAAGATAGCACGCTTTCATGCGCTAGCATATCATCACCATCTAAACAAACAATAATTTCCTCTGGTTTGCATGAATGAATTGCATCGTAAAGATTGGCAAGTGCAAGCTTGCGCGTAGTATTTTTTATTAAATTGGTTCTGTGGGTTTGTTTGCGTTCAATAATATATTGTTCAACTAATTCCCCCGTTTTGTCAGACGAAATATCATCAATATAAATAACTCTATAATTAGTATAATTTTGCCTGAATACTGAGTCTAAGTTTTTTTGATACCAATACTTATTGTTATATGAGGGAATTACAATAACAAAAGGTTTTTCTAGTTTAGAACATTTAATGTTAAAAAAAAGTAAAAAGAAAATTAATAGAAATATATATTTTTTCATTATCAGGCCAATTTAATAAAAAAAGTAAATTAAATCAAATTATAAATCTATTGTAATTGTCCTGCCAATTAAGCTATGAAAATAAAAAGTAAGATTTTATTATTTCAATAAAGGAGAGTAAATGCAAATAAGGAAGTTGTTTTTTTTAATTCTTTCATTGAGCGCCTATATAAATGGAGATTGCTGCAGTTCTAATAACAATTGCAATAGCGCAACCTCTAGTATCTCAAAATCTTGTAGCGGCAGTTCTAGTTCTAGTGATTGTTGTGATGCAAAAACAAACATAGAAGACTGTTTTTTTAAGAACTGTGTTTCTTGTAAGTCATGTGATATAGAACGTAGATGTTGTGGAGATAACGGCAATTTTTATGGCAAAACCTTTTTTTCACAAAGACCACAAGATTCTAACGCTGCCCGTAGAATATTAAGTTCAGGAACCAATGGGTATGATATTCGTGCAGAAGATTCATGTTTTAATGATTGTAATGCACGCGGAGTTGTTACTTTAGAATATCAACAATCTTTTCATGATAAAAAATTAGCACAATGGTTTTCTTTTAATTGTGATGATTGTAACTGCATGACAGTAGGTGTTCCAGGTAATAATCAAACTTATGATATTAATGCTATAGAACTTGGCTTATCAACAACTAATAATGCACCTGGAGCAATTGGTGATATTTGTTTAAATCCAAAAATTAGAAATATTATTGCAGACTTAGATTTTAAATTTGATTTAAATGATTGTGTTTGTAATTCTTGGGCGCGTATTAATATGGTAATTGCTAACTGCAAAACAGAAATGCGTTTATCTGGTGATACCACAGGTAATATTGCAACTACAATACCAGCTGGTGTAGTTTCTTCAGCTGCTGTAGAGGTTCCATTTAATTCAGTATTAGAGGCATTTGAAGCACAAAGTGCATTTGGTGAAGTTCCAGTACTTAAATTTGGTAGATTTGCCAATTGTGTAAAATCAAAAACAGGTGTAGCGGGTTTACATTTAGACTTAGGTTATGATTTTGTAAGATGCGAAAGAGGTCATATTGGAGCAAGTGCGCATATTGTGTTTCCTACAGGAACAAGACCTAAGGGTGTATTTTTATTAGAGCCTGTAATTGGTGCTAATAAATCTTGGCAATTAGGGGCAACTGTAAATGCGTCTTATGATTTATATAAAGGCTGTGATGATGGCCGCATAACTTTATTTTTTGATTCTGTTATTACTCATTTATTTAAATCTAGACAGTATCGTCCTTTTCAATTAAAAAATGGACCTGGAAGTGAATTTTTAATACTTAAAACATTTGATTGTACTGGTCAAGCGATCGGGCTAGAACGTGCTGCAAATATCTTACACGGTGAAACTAAAATCGGTAATGATATAATGTTTGACGGTGCTTTAATGTTCCAATTTGCGTATTGTAATTTCTTTGGTGATTTAGGATATAACTTCTGGTATAGAAGTAAAGATAAAAGGGCTAACACTGTTTGCTTTAGTGGTTTTGCAGAAAATAAATATGGTATAGCGCCAGCTGATCCTATAATTGCTGGTAATTTTCCATTTTGCACACCAACTACTATTGATATTTGTTCTACTGCAAATTGTAGTACTTGTGCGCCTAATAATTCAACTGCTCCTACAACAACAATATCAACTCCGGGTCCTATTAATGCAGATCCTGTATTTATTGGAATAGGTGATATTGATTTTTCATCTGCATTAAACCCAAGTGCTATATCAAACAAAGTATTTGCAGCTCTTGGATATCAATTTGAATGCAAATATCCAATGTATGTTTCTCTGGGTGGCGAAGTAGAATTTGGCCAAGATAATAGAGCTATTAATCAATGGGGTGTTTTAGGTCAATTTGGTATTTCATTCTAAAGTTTTATTATAAAATTTAAGGTATTAAATATGAAAAATATAGTTAAAGTTTTTAGTTTTCCTGTCCTTCGTAGCCTTGGCTTAGTAGGAATTTTGTGTGCAAGTATTTTAAATTTGAATTCAGATGTACCTAAGTGTGGTAAGGTTCAGTATTTTGATAGACTTGTTGTAAGAGATTTTATTAAAGTTGGTACTTTAGATGCACAAAGAATTTGTCTAAGCGGTTGTTCTGGCCCTATAGGTTGTGGGGGAAATACAGGTGCTCGTGCTGCATGTACTATTGGTGGTGGTTGTCCTACAGGTATGACATGTATTAATGGTGAATGTTTTCCAACAAGTTTAATTGGAAATACAGGTGCTACCGGTGCAACAGGTTCTAGAGGAACAACGGGCTTTACAGGAGTCACCGGTTTAACCGGTGCGACAGGTGCCACAGGAGTTTTAAGTGCTGGTTCATTGGTGTTTACTGTAACTGATATGCACAAGTTAGTAACTGCTTCTGCTGCGCCTGAATTATCATTAGCTGTTACATATTCAACACCAACCGCTCCTCTTTTGGCTTGGAAAATGTTAACTCCAATTCTTGGTGTTGATTTAACACCGATATCTTTAGTGTTTCAAGTTCCAGCTGATTATGATGCTTCAATAGGTAGTATGACAGTTACTTTAAATATAATTCTTGATACAGTTGGCTCAATTATTGGTGATATGGCCAATGTTAGAGTTAGTGCAGCTTTTGAAACTAACAATACAGTAATTACAACAGCTACTGCTTATGCTGATCAAGTGACAACAGGTGCTTTTGCTGTAAATCCGCCAACTATTCCAGGTATAAGATATTTACAAAAAAGCTTAACAGTAGATACTAGCTTGGCTGTACCAGGCGATTGGGCAGTTTTAGTTTTTGATCGCGTATCAGCAGGTGGCTTATTTACTGATGCTGCTTATATAGGTTTAAGTAATGTTAATATTACTTATCCAAGAGCATAATTAAATAATATTTATAAATAAAAAAGCCTCCGAATAATTCGGAGGCTTTTTTATTGCGTTTTAAGCTTATGTGTTTTGTAGGTTTTTAACTGTTGTTAAAAATGTGAGCCAGTTGGGAAATGCTTGTGAAAATAAAGTTTGGGCGTAAGTAGGTTTGCAACAAGTTTTTCCTGGAAATAATGGCATAAATATTGTCATTCCAGATGCTCCTGGTACATTGGTTCCATTTGCAACTACAGCTTTTGTTATTAAATTTATTCCTGTTTTAATTTGTGCGACAACAGGTTTAAAAATTGGGTTTGATCCTGCAGCCTTCACTAAATTTGTATACCAACTTTTTAAATCTACAAATATACCATTCGGCTGATCATCAGGGAATTGAGTGATTTTGCTTATAGATTTATTAATTAAATTTAATGTGGTTTGTTTTGAAGAAGAATTCAAAAGTTTTAAAAATATTGTAGCAATAGAATTTACATTTTGGCAAATGGCGACCACTTTACTAGAATCTATAGCTGCTAATGTAAAATGGTTAAATGGTGTTCCTCCCGGTGCCGATACAGTATATGTAGCATTAAATGCCCCAACAATCCCTTTTGCAAAATCTAATGTTTTTATATTGTTTTTTTTTAAAAGATTTAGACATAAATTATATGGCAAACCATTTCCCGGGTCTTCTTCTTCTGATGCTATTACAAAATTTGTATAATTTGCAAAAGCATAATAATATTCTATGCATGCCATGTAGCAACAATCAATTGCAAGGACATCTGTTTTTTTTCCACCACGCAATTGCATTGCAGCTTTTAAACCATTTTGAATTCCAACGTCAGTTAAATAAGCTCCATTTTGTTGATCTAAACAGCAACCATTAGCGGCTCCATTACCATGTCCGCCTAAAAAAATAACGAAATGGTTGTTATTAGGTGCTTGTTGAATTGCAAATGTAATTTCATTTATAAAGGTTGTTTGATCACTTGTATTGAGACCATCAATTGTTGGACCCATTTGAACATTTCCGGTTGGAGGTGGTTGTGTTATATAACGTTGAGTTGTTACAAATGAACAACTAGGTGGAGTTGGGCAACCTGTAAATACGTTTAAAGATGATATAATATTTACATTACTATTTGCACCTTGTGGCAGTTGAGGAAAATTTGTATTTTGTAAAAATCCATACAAATCGTTATGTCCAGCAAAATAGGCAAATGCTAACCACGGTTTAAAGGCTAGTGTGCCATTCATTTTTGCAGAAAATAGAAGAATAAAAATTATAACTTTTTTCACTTGTCATCTCCTTAATATTATTAGCTAAAATCTTTTTACAATAATATTTACATAACACACATTATTATGTTATGTAAATAAAATCGAGTACTTATAAATTTATACGTAAGGAATATAAAATATGAAAAGATTTTTAATATTGTTTCTTTTAATATTAAGTTTAACACCACGAATTTATTCGAATGATGGTGATTTGGATAAAACTTTTAATAATACTGGTAAAGTTACATTAAAAGGAAAAAAATTTAGTATAGCATATGCAACATTGGTGCAACCAGATAAAAAAGTAGTTGTAACAGGTACGGTTGATACTAAATTTACTGTAACACGATTAATGCCTAACGGTACGTTAGATCAAAGTTTTGGAACTGGTGGTGTAGTAACACTGCCAATAATTAATACCAATGGATTAAACGAAGCGAACGTTCTTCAATCAAATGGTAATATAGTTATAACCGGTTCTTCTAATGATAAATTTACAATTGTTCGTTTGAAGCCCAATGGTGCTTTAGATACAACTTTTGGTACAGGTGGTATTGTTCAATTCATTTTAGGATATGGAACAGATTCAAATGCAATTGCATTGCAAAAAAATGGTAAAATTGTAATTGGTGGTGATTCATATGCAGGCAGAGGTTTAGCCATATCAAGACTAGATGCAAATGGTGTATTAGATCCATCATTTACAGATGGAGTTAGTGGTAATGGTAAAGTATTATTTTTATTTGATTTAAATGCATTTGGAAATGGTGTTGCAATTCAAAAAGATGGCAAAATATTACTGTGTGGAGTGATTGCAAATTTTTTTTCCATTATAAGATTACAAAGTAATGGTGCGTTAGATTTAGGTTTTGGTCCATTTGGTTTAGGCTATGTACCTATTGTTTCTGGCGTTGCTGCATCTGCAACTTCTATAGTTGTTCAACCAAATCAAAAAATTTTAGCTGGTGGTAAATCAGATGGAAAGTTTGTATTAGCAAGATTAAACTCAGATGGTTCGTTTGATACATCTTTTAATGGTAATGGTTTTGTACAAACATCAATAGGTAATGCTGCAATTATTAATAGTATTATGTTGCAACCTTGGGATGGTAAAATTGTTGTAGGTGGTTATTCAGTTGTAGGCACGCAAAGATTTACTTTAGCTCGTTATACACCTAATGGTAAACTAGATACTAATTTTGGAAATGCTGGAATTGTAATTACAAAATTCGGTGGCAAACATCCAATAAATGAAGCTGTTCAATCTATTGCTATTGATGTGATTTCAAGAAAAATAGTTGCAGCTGGATATACAAACGCAAGAACTGCTATTGCACGTTATATTGCTAGCATACCCCTTACAGTAACTTTTCCTGTTAATGGATCAAGTGTTACTTTTCCGGTTGTAATAACTGGTACTGCGGATGCTGGTAGCACATTAAAAATAAAAATAGTTAACGTACAAACTGGTAGAACATTATTGGCTACTGTGGTTGTCGATGCAACTGGTAATTGGTCATATACACCGGCGACACTTATTCTTGGTAAAAATATTTTAACTGTGACAGAAACACCTGCACCCGTGAAGTCAGGTAAAAAATCTGATAAAGTGTTTAACGCATCTATAGACCCTACAACAGTTACGGTAGCATTTACATTATTGCCACCCGCATCTGTAATTCCAAGTTCTTTATGCAAAACTGCATGTGTTAAACCCGTTAAGTCATGCTGTTAATAAAATTAATTTTAGCTTGTGCATTTATTTGCAATAACTTTGCACAAGCTACTCAAAAAGAAGCAGTATTTGTTTTAGGTGCCCCGCGAAGTGGAACATCTGCAGTTATGGGCGTATTGCAAATTCTAGGCATAAACTTAGGTGATAATATAAGAAATTATCCTTTGCCATGGAATTTAAAAGGTGATTTTGAGGATAATGATATAACAGATATAGATGCAGATATTTTATGGGATCTTAAAATTGATCCTTATGATAAAAATTTGCATTTAATGAAATTTAAATTTAATGAATTGCTAAATCAAAAAAATAAAGTTAAAGATCTTTTAAATAAAAGATTTAGATCATTTAAACGTTATGCAATTAAACATCCCAAGATGTGTTTAGTCTTGCCATTGTATATTCAAGCTGCGCAAGAGCTAGGTTATAAAATAAAATTAATTATAGTTTTACGAAAACCCAAAGAAATTCTTTCTTCCAATATCGCAAACACTAATAAATTGATACGTGAATTTACAAGTGAACAAGAAGCTATAATTTATCTTTTTAATTTTTGGCATGCAATATTTAAATATAGTGTCGGTTGTGAAAAATTAATTATCACATTCGATCAACTTTTAAATAAAACTGAAGCAACTGTAAAAAAAATTAAAACTTTTTTACCGGGACTAAAAAATTTTTCTGAAGTTAAAACTCAAGTAAATAGTTTTTTAGATAAAGACTTAAAGCATTACTAGCTTGCAAAAAATGCGTGTATAAGTTTTACCCAACTTGGGTATGTTTTTACAAACAAAGTATTTAAATAGCTATGTTGGCAGCAAAATTTACGGGGAAAAAATATATTAAGCCCAGCTGCTTTTGGTATTTTTGTTCCGTTTCTGATTACTGCCTGGTTTATTAACGCAATCCCATGTTTTAATTTATTTTTAAGATTATTAAAAATTGGGTTTTTTGGCGTGCGATTTAAAATATTAACATAAAAGTCTTTTAAATCTATTTGTCCACCTGGGATTATTCCAGGAAATCTTGTTACGTTATTTATACTATTTTTAAGAATACTAAAAGTTATTTTTTTGTGTGTTTTTAATAAAGACAATAAAGTTTTTGCAACTTGATCTATATTAAAAGCAATGGCTTTAATTTTAGTTGAATCAACAGCCGATAAAGTAAATTGTTGCTGATTCTGGTCATTAACATATTTTTGCTTAAAAGCATTTACAATGTGCATTGCAAATTGTTTTGAATTAACTGTTTTTTTTAAAATATTTAATGATGTGTTATAAGGAATACCTTCACCAGGGTCTATTTCTTGTGAACCTACAATAAAATGAGTATAATCTGCCCATGCAAAATAATATTCTATACATGCCATAATACAACAATCTATTACTAAAATATCTGTCTTTTTTTTGCGCAAAATTATTGCATGTTTTAAAGCATTTTGTACATTAACATCAGTTAAACTATTTCCTTGTTGATCTAAGCATATTCCCGCTGTTGGACCTTGGCCGTGTCCTGCTAAAAAAATTGCTAGAAAATTAGATGGTGCTTGTTTAATTGCAAAAGTAAGTTGATTTATTAACGTTGTTTGCAAACCTGTATTTAAATGTTTTTGTGTTGGCCCATGTTGTATATTCTTTTTTTGTGTTGCAATAAATTTTTGTGTTGTTGGTGTGCAATGATCTGGCGCTGGTTGTTTGCAACCAGTGAATAAACTTGCAGACGATATTATGTTTACATTTTTATTTTTCCCACTTGGCAGGCTATTAAGCCCTGCATTTTCTAGATGTCCCCAGAGATCATTATGGCCTGCTAGGTAAAAAAATGCTGTCCAAGGCTTTTGTGGTAATACGCAATTAAGATGTGGAACAAGTAATAAAATTATAATTATTATTTTTTTCATTAAGTTTTGATCTTTCTTAAATAATTTACTTGAGTAATTTAGAATAATATTTCTATAATCTTATAATCAATAAAATCGTTAGAGGTATAAATGAAGAATGTATTACTTGGCCTTATTGTAATATTAAATATGATACAAGTTTATGCAAAAGATGGTGATCTAGATTTAACATTTAATGAATCCGGTAAATTTAATATTCAGTTAGGTAAGCAATTTAGCATTTTGTATTCTGTAGCAATAGAAAAAAATCAAAAGATAGTAGCAGTAGGTACATCGGATATTAATTTTGCAATAATTAGATTGAATGTAGATGGTAGTTTAGATAATAGCTTTGGTACAAAAGGTAAGGTGATATTACCAATTACAAATATATCTAGCCTAAGCATGGCAATAGCGATTGAAAAAGACGGCAAAATTGTTATAACCGGTGTAAGCGATGATCAATTTGTAGTAGTAAGAGTAAAACCCAATGGTCAGTTAGATGGAACTTTTGGTACAAATGGTGTTGTTAAATTTACCTTTGGATATGGTATAGATTCAAATGCCGTTGCATTACAAAAAAACGGTAAAATAATAATTGGTGGTGATTCATACGCAGGCAGAGCATTAAATATTACAAGATTAAAAATTGATGGTAACTTTGACCCAGTATTTACAGATACCATAGCAGATGGTGTAGGTAAAGTACTTATACAATTTGATTTAAATGCTATGGGCAAAAGTGTAGCCATACAAAATGACGGTAAAATTCTTATCTGTGGCAATATTGGTGGTTTCTTTTCTGTATTGCGCTTACAAAATAATGGTGCTTTAGATTTAGATTTTGGACCCTTTGGGTTAGGTTATGTACCAATTGTTTCAGGTGTATCATCATGTGCCAATTCTGTTACAATCCAACCAGATCAAAAAATTGTATTGGGCGGACAATCAGATGACAAATTTGTATTAGCGCGTTTAAATACAGATGGTTCTCTTGATAAAACATTTAATCAAACTGGTTTTATAGAAACCCAGATAGATAAAAAATCTATAATTCAAAGTGTTGCATTACAATCGTGGGATGGCAAAATTGTAGTGGCTGGATATTCTGTTTTAAATTTAAATAAATTTATTGTAGCGCGTTATACAATTGATGGGACTTTAGACTCAACTTTTGGTAACAATGGCATAGTGGTTACCAATTTTGCAGTAGAACCTTTTTTAGGTAATGCTGCTAATTCAATTGCCATAGATAGCAAGGCTAGAAAAATTGTTGCCGCTGGCTATGCTGGCAAACAAATTGCCGTTGCCCGTTATATTGGCGACAGCAATTTTTGTTTAGATAAAGATGTATTTATTAAAGAGTTAAACCAAAAGTATAGTTAATTTTTATGCTAAATATGCTTGTAAAAACTTAACCCAGTTTGGATAGGTTTTATTAAAATAGCTGCCTAAATATCCGGATGTACAACAAAATTTACCAGGTTGCAATGGTGCATGGATTGAAATTCCTGATGCGCCCGGAGTTTTGGTGCCATTTTTAATCACTGCTTGTTTAATTAAGGTTAGGCCTTGTGTTAAATTAGTTTTTAAAGCATCAAAAATTTTATTTGAACCAATGTTTGTAATTAGTTTTGTGTAAAAGTCACTTAAATCCAAATAGACGTTATTGAATGTAGTAACCGAGGTTATAGTTTTGGAGATTAAATTTTGAACATCTTTTTTATTAGTCTTTAATAAACCTAATAATATTGTTGATGTACTATCTATGTTTTGAGCAACAGCTTTAACTTTGCTTGAATCAACTGCTGAAAGTGTGAAATTTGGTTGTCCCATGTCACTTTTATATTTTTTATTAAATTCATTGACTATCTCTATTGCAAATTTTTTTGGATCAGTTGAGTTTTTTAAACTACTTAAAATTTTATCATATGGGAAACCATCTCCTGGATCATTATCTTGTGAAGCTATAATATAGGTTGTGTAATCTGCAAAAGCTGTAAGATATTCCAATGATGCCATATAACTTGTATCTAATCCTAAAATATTCACTGTTTTTCCAGCGACTTTTAACATATTTTGAATATCAATATCTGTTAAGCTATGATTTGAGTTTGTATCTATAAAACTACTATTGGTAGCAATGCCATTAGCATCTCCCGCTAAAAATAAAGCTAAATTAGTTGAAGGTGCTTCTTTTATTGCAAAATTCAATTCACTATTTAAAAATGATCCAGAACCAGCATCAGTCTTTTGTTGTGCTGAACCAATTTGTTCAAGTTTATTCTGTGCATTTATAATATATCTTTGTGTGGTAGGTACTTGTTTATCTGATAAACCATTAAATGATGCTACTATATTTACATTATTATTGGCTCCCGCAGGTAAACTATTTAGCCCAGTAAATTGTAAATGTTGTGCTAGATCATTATGTCCTGAAAGATAAACAAAAACTGTCCATGGTTTTGAAGGCAAAACAGTATTTGCTTGAATAGATATTACACATAAAAACAGTATAATAAATTTTTTCATATTATTGCCTCCATTTAACGAATTATTTCTTAGTGGCAGCAAGTAAAGTATTTACTTGCGTAGGACATAGGGACTGCAAACCTTTGATATCAATTTTACTAGAAATAATTTTTAATACGTGATTTTGATCATATTTAGCCAAGCCATTAAAAATGGAATTACAATTTTGTATTATTCCCTCTTGTGCGGCGCCTGATGAATTCAAACTACTCAATATTGATGCCAGATCTTCCGCTTGTTTATTTGCTTTAGCTTCACTCACATTATTGGCACCACTGAATTTTGCAGCACGGTTAAGA
>JARLHJ010000024.1 GCA_031292305.1 Candidatus Babeliales bacterium | reverse complement strand
ATTCATTCAAACTATAATCCATATTGCCTGATGCCTGGTATTTAGTTACCAATTCATTAAAATCAAATTTTTCATTTAATTGTTCTGGATTAATGATTTTACTAAATAAAATTACTTGAATAATCTTGATTGTTTTAAATAAAATGGAATATTCAGATTTTCTAATATCAGAAGGAATTATCTTAAAAAACTTAGGATTTTCTAATTCTTCTGCAAATTTATCGAATGTCACAGCGCCTAAGTATTGGCCATAAGGTAATTTTTTAACATTTTTTTTAATTTTATATAATTCTGAATTGCATTGAAATAATTCCACAAAAGCATTTATTTTATTTGAATTGTTAAATTTACCAATAATATCTTTTAATTTATTAAAATGTATCTCATTTAGATCATTAATTTGACTATTATGCAAATCCCCTAACAACAACACATATTTACCGTCTTTTTCCATTAAATAGCAAGAGACAAAAGGTTTTATTATTGAGGGCATTAAAAAGGCTATTAATACTAAAAATTTTAATTTATTCATTGTTTTCATCCAAATGAATATCCGTAACTAAATAAAGTTGTTTTTTGCCAGCTAAACAATTGCAAATATTTTTATGGAATTCCCAATCGTATTGTTGGCATTTGGGACTACAATAATGAACCTGCATGCAGCCGATACATTGTTTAAATGTATTATTCACTGACTTCTTATTACAGAAATTACATCTTTGCATTACTAAATTAGTTTTTTTCTCTGTAACTGAATTTGAACTGCTTGAAACTGAACTTGAACTGCTTGAAATTGTTGAATTTAGATGTTTTAAAAAATCTAAAGTTACATCTGCTAATTTTTTCGCGAAATCAGGTTTTATATCATAAGCCGTTACATATCCATTTTGAGTCTTAGAATCCAAACTTGATATTGATACATACCCGTTTTGTAATAACATTTCAACTAAAACATCAAAATGGGCATCCCCACATATTATAGCCGTATTAGAATTATTTAATTGATCTTTTATGATACTATTATAAAAACAAATATTTGCATATAATAAATCTGATTGAGTAATCTGATCATGTAAAAGTCTATTTAAATCATAAGCAGATTTAAGATTTTTACATTTCTTAAATAAATTGATAAAAAAATCACTTATATTTTCATTTAAATTACCACTAAAAAACTTTTCAAAGTTTTCAATGCATTTTTCATATTTAATAATATATTTCGGAAGAATATTGAAAGATTGGACAGTATTTAAAGTTTGTCTTAAATATTGAATTGCATTTTTAAAGAATAATTACATCTTCCCATATCATTAATCATTTTTTCAAATTTTTTAAATTCAAAAGATGCTTTTTCAGGAATCTGAATATCTTCGTTTGGAGTTTCATCTTTAAATACCATTTCTGATATTAAATTATTGATTGACCCGCCAACTGACATTATAATATCACTTTCTTGACCTCTTGTATCACATGGCACAAAATTAAAAAATGCATTTTTAATATAACTAGAACATAAATGATCTATTGTTTTTGCCATATTTGCATCATTAGACTGTTTGTTTAAATACAAAGCTTTAAAAAGTGAGGGATGAATCTCTATTAAACAATTAACTTTATTACTTAATTTACTCAATGAGTTATTTAATACTGCAAATAAATAATCAATATGTTGTGTATTAATTTCATCTATCTCAGTACTATGAGCATCGCCCATTAATAAAACTAATTTACCATCTTTGATTAACACATTGTATGAAACAAATGGAAATACAATTGATGGAATTAAACAAAATATTGTAATTATTAAAAGTTTAAATTTATTCATTATTTTTATCCAATTCGATAGGAGTTATTAAAGCCAGTTTATGTTTGCCAGTTACATAGTTACAAATATTCTTATGAAATTCCCAATCGTACTGTTGGCATTTGGGACTACAATAATGAACCTGCTTGCAAGCTGAACATTGTTTAAAAGCTTGATTTGTAGATTTTTTGGTACAAAAGTTACATTTATTTTCGTTTGGTTTTGCAACAGAAGCAATTGAAGAGCTACTTGCTAAAGAAGGTGCAATTATATCAGCTAAGAATTGTTTTGTTGTTTCACATAATTTTTCGTCAAACACTGTACCGTGTTCAACTGATTTCGAAAAACCATCGTTATTAGAAAATGCACAAGAAGAATGGCTTTTGACTTTATAATCAAGTTGTTCAAAGAATGTAACTAATCTTAGTATATGAGCATTTCCAGCTGCTAAAACTGATTTGTTAGATTTCTTTTGATCTTTTAATACAGAATCAAGGAAAAACAAATCAGCATATAAAGCGTCTGGTTTACATAATGTTGCATATAAAGATCTAAATTTTCTAGCTATATCTTCTAAGTCATCATTTGATTTAACAGAATCGATAATAAATTCACCAAAGCTTTTGTTTACATTATACGATCCAAATTCTGATTTAAGAATATTTATGCTTTCTATAAATTGTTTAACACTATCATCCATTAATTGATAATATTCAGAACTTTCATAGCAAGCTAATAATATCTGCGCTCTTTTAGCATTTTTATTTAAGTTATCGATATATTGTTTAAGAGAAATATTTTCTTTACTTGCTTTGTATTCATCTATAATTTTTTGCAATTCAGATAACTTAAAAGATGATTGATTTTGTCTTTGCAAATAAGAGGCAATTTTATGAAAACATGAAGCATAACTTTTTAAACTTCTTGCATCTGCCGGAACTAAATTAAAAAAAGTCTCTTTAGCGCTTATCATTTGCACCAAAATATTTTCAGGATCCATATAGTTTTTATTTAAAACAACATGGTTAAATTCAGAAATATTTAATTCAATAAAATAATTAATTTGAGTGACTTTAGAATATTTAGATACTGTGCTTTTTAAAGCTTGCAAGTGCCTGCTATTCAATTCTTGAAGCCCCGGATTGTGTGCATCACCTAAAAGTAAGACTTGCTTATCTCCTTTTTCTAACAAATAAAAGGAAGCAAATGGTTGAACTATCTGTGGAACAAGAAGAAATAACAATAATATTGAATTAAAAATCTTAATCAAAACACACCTACTTTCATACAACTAATTATTCTACAATTTTTTAATGCCACCCAATCATTATTTTTTTGCAGCACAAGTTTTTTTATGATCTTGCCAATCACTTACTTGGCATTCTCTATTACAATAATAAACAGAGGAGCATCTAGAGCATATTTTTAATTCATTTTGAGGTTTTACGCATTTGCACGACTTGCACGAAAAGCCTACTAATTCGCTCATAAAAGATTTTATTTTAGGTTCTAATATTTTCATAAATCCAATGAATTTTTCCGTGTTTAATCCATCTAAGCCGTTAATTTTGACCACACAAGAATCTTCGCTTATTGTTTTATAACCTATACTAGTTAACAAACCACTTAAATTTATAGCATGCCAATTACCAACACATATAACAGTAAATTTATTTTCTTTTTGATCATTAAGTAATGAAGTTATAAAGCCAATATCAGCAAAAGTCCCGTTAGGTGA
Organism: Candidatus Babeliales bacterium; assembly: GCA_031292305.1. GTDB lineage: Bacteria > Babelota > Babeliae > Babelales > JABDEC01 > JARLHJ01. Next base: position 73,535 of record JARLHJ010000024.1, on the reverse strand, counting down.
TATAACTATTTCTCTTACATTATTTAAAGCCTTCTGTAAATTTTCTGTACATGATTTTATATCATCAAGGACAAATTCACTTAATAGTTTATTCGTATCATATGAGCCTAATTTTGCTTTTAAGCCCTGTATTTCATTATCCATTTTATTCATTAGTATGTCTAAGCATTTTATGTGGTCAAAATCCATACAGTCTTCTAAAATTTTTTCAATTGAAGCAACATATGAATTTAAGATTTCTAAATAGTCTTTGATTGTAATATTTGCAGTAAAACGTTCATGAAAATCATCATCTACTTTTTGAAAATTGCTCACCTTTTTAAGCAAAAACCTATACCCAGAAAAAACATTATTAATTCGTGCAGCCTTTAATGTTCTAATATCAGCCGGGATTACATTAAAATTATTATCTATAAATAATTTCCCAAATGTTAATGGAGCTGTTGATCTTCTATCTTTTTTGTTAACTACGACTTCATCATCTCGCAACTCAACAAAACAGTTAATTTTTTTTGACCCTGGAAAATCCGAGAGTATTTTTTTAAGATGTTCACAATGAGCAAAATTGAAGCTGTCTAACTCATGGTTGTGAAAATCGCCTAAAATAAGTACTTTTTTACCATCTTTTTCTAGTATATTATATGATATAAAAGGCATACATAGTGTTGGAATAAAAAAAAAGAAAAGCATTAAACTTCTAAATAAATTAATCATTGTTTTTACCCTTATTTTACAATATAATTTCTACTAGTATTTATTATATTACTTTGACAACATTTGTCAATAGTAATATAAATCGCATTATGTAGAGGTCTTTAAAAGAAAAATTTACTTATTAAAGGCAAGGTACAATGCAATTGAACCTGCAATGGCAGCATTTAAGCTTTCTGTGTTGCCTGGCATTGGCAGAGTAAGCTTTTCTTGGCATTGGTCAACCCATTCTGCAGGTATACCATTGGCTTCGTTGCCAACTACCATCAGCGTGTTTGTAAAATCGATTTCTTGAGGGTTTTGTCCGCCAAAGACAACTAATGCACAAAGTTTTAATAAACCTTGATTTTTGACCAATTCTGCCCAACTAATATCAAAAATATTAACTTGCCCAATTGTACCTGCGGTTGCTTGTACCACTTTTGGGCTCCAAATATCTGCACCTTCAATTTTGACTATGGTTTTTACACCCATTGCTATACAAGTTCTTATTAAGGTTCCCATATTGCCTGGATCTGAAATTTGGCTTAAAACTAACCCTTGTGTTAAATCTTTAAATTCTGGTCTTTTTGGAATTGCAAAAACACCCAAAATCCCGCTTGGACTTGCGCTAGCACTTATTTTATTCATCACTTGTTCAGTCACTAACGTAACTTTTTCTTCATTTGCTAATGCATATACATAATCTTTATTGGCTTGTGTTGCATAAATTTGAACAAGCTTAACATTGCTTGCAATTAAAGTACTACATACTCTAATGCCTTCTGCTATAAACTTATTTTGTGTGTGGCGCCCTTTTGCTGTTTGCAATTGTGCAATATCTTTTATTTCTGGATTCTGAATTGATGAGATACTTTTCATGTTTATTCTCTTAATAGTTTTGTTTGTGACTCTAATTGTATAACTTTATATTTATAATATCATTCAGAATTTGATAACTGCCAAGCCGACTCAAATAAATTCATCTTCTTATTTTGAAAATTCTTATATTGTTTAAATATTTTATATACTAATAATGCCAATGAAATTACGGTAGCAATTTTGAATTTATTTTTTTTTAATAAACCCATAAAAAAAATCAATTTTAATCTTGAACTGTTTTGTTTTGACAGCATCGATTTTTGTATAGTAAGTGGCAAACTCGAAAAAATTTCTTCTACATCTAGAAATGGTTTATAATCTATCAATGCGTCTTCTATATGTTTATGATAATTTTCGCACATAAAAATTAATTGTAATTGTTTCTGGTTTAAATTTTTAAATAAATTTTTAAAACTTATGTTAATTGAACCATTTTCATCCATTTCTAGATTATGTAATTCATCCTTGATTTCAAATTTAAAATTTCCATTATAATATGGAAAAATAGAATTTATTTTCAAAACACCTTCATCACTTAGGATATCCAAACTTTTTGAGAGAGGGATTGTTATTTCGCTGCAACCTTGCAATTCCTGTTTTAAAATAATTATGTATAACACTCTGTCTTTACAGATTATTACACAATATTTATTATCAAATATTTTACAAAACAGTACTTCCGATTCATAGACAAACTTTGTGAAGTTTTCGGTACCAAAAAGCCAAAGATCGTTTTCCAATTCTTTTTTAACTACACACGCACAAAAATCGTTACTAGCATCTAATATTACTTCATAACATTTTGTTTCTGCTAATTTAATAGGTGCCTTTGCTATATTTTCCTGAAAATCAAAACAATTTAATGAATTTTCTGAAAAATAAAAAAAGTGCTTGCCGTTGGGTCTTATAGCTATTGCTAAAGGGCAAGTTGTGACTCTATTATTAAATCGTATGCTAGGACAAGTTGTGGCTCTAGTCTCAAATCTTATGCTAGGAATTGATTGGGCCAATTTATTTTGAGAAAACAAACCTTCGCTTGCAATACAAACGATTGAATTCATTAATATTAAGAATAAGAAAGTTATTTTTTTCATTTCTTCTCACCAAAAGTTTAAATTCGCTAAATGCATCTATTTCTATTTAATTTTATTAAATTTGTCTTCTTAAATCATTTTTTAAAGGTGCTAGTTAATGCAGTTGATCTAAATCTAATTGCCCTAAAGCAGGTGAACCACTAGAAACTTCTGATGCCAAACAAGCCATTGAACCTAATAATATTATAAGTGCAAGTATCTTTTTCATGATTTCTCCATTTTAAGCATTTATCTAAAATTAAATATACCAAATATTGCCTATTTGTCAATATTTGGTATGCCTTTTTCTTTAAATCTTAATTCTTAGATTAAATTTTATCTTCTAATATAAGCTGCCTATATGTTTGCATCAGCTTAACCATATAATGAACATTATGAATGGTGGCCAGGGTATAAGCAGTCAATTCACTTGCTTTAAACAAGTGATTTAAATAAGACATAGAATAGTTTTGGCAGGTATAGCATTCACATCCAGGTACTGGGGCACCAAAATCAAATTTAGCAGAACCTGCTAATATTTTTCTGCCACCATCGCTAGTAAATAGTAAGCCATGACGCGCACATCTAGTAGGATGGGAACTGTCCATAGTATCAATACCAGATTTAACAACTTGTTCAACAGATTTTAAGTCACCAATACCAAGTAAATGGTTTGGTTTTTCTTCAGGCAATAAGGGCATTACAAAGTTTAATAGTTCATATAAATCTTCATGATTTTTACCTAAACTACCACCAATTGCATGGCCATCAAAATCCAAGGCCCCTAAATATTTTGCACTTTCTGCACGAAAATCACGTTCTAACCCACCATGTATTACTGAATACATAGCCTGGTTATTTCTGTTTGCCAAATGATAATCTAATGATCTTTTTTCCCATCTATGTGTACGATCAAGAGATTGTTTTAATAATTTTTTATCTATGTGATATGGTGGCAATTCATCAAATGGTATAATAATATCTGCGCCCAAATCTTTTTGTGCCTGTATTGAAGTTTCTGGCGTTAAAAGAACCAGATTGCCTTCACGATAAGACCTAAATAAAACACCATCTTCTGAAATTTTAATTACTGAATTATTTTGTCTTTTTTGCCCCTTGCTTTTCAGCTCATCTTTTACAGTGCCATATGCAAGACTAAAAACCTGAAACCCACCTGAGTCTGTAATTATTGGGTTTTTACGTCCAATAAATTTATGTAGACCACCTGCTTGTTTTACTATTTGCGTACCTGGTTGTAACATCATATGATATGTGTTGCAAAACATTAATTGTAAACCCAGCGCGTCGACCAGTTTATTATCTAAAGCTTTTAAGGTACCATTTGTGCCTACACCAACAAAATTTGGTGTATCTATTATGCCATGTGGTGTATGAATTCTACCAACTCTAGCTTTTGATATTTTTGATTTATGTAAGATTTCGAATTTAAAAAAGCTACTCATTTATTTTTATCCATTTTTTGCAAAAACCAACAACAGCGCCACACACTAATATTGAAACTACTTTTATGCAATAACTAACTATAAATATCTCAAATGGATTGTGTAAAACACCATAAAGACCTAAAATGGTAAAACATGCTGTGTCTACCATTTGTGAAATTAATAACGCGCCATAATTACGTATAAAAAAGTATTTTCCTGAAAATTTGTCTCTAAAATAGCCATATAAATAAGCGTCTAAATTTTGTGAAATTAAATAAGAAACTAAAGAAGAAACAACTAATCTAGGCATTAAACCAAAAAGAGTTGTATAAATGTTTTGTGTAGTATCGAATTCACTAGGCGAATAAACAAGATGAATTTGGGTCATTAAAAGATAAAAACTTAAGCAAAAAAAGCTTATCCAAATTGCACGTTTTGCAATTACTTTACCATAATATTCTTGAATTAAATTTAAGCACAACCCTGCACCTATTGAAAACACATCAGAACTGGTTGCATTTAATCCCCAAATGATTATCTGCTTTGAAACAAATAAATTAGATAAAATTACCTGCAAACATAAAAGTGACACTAAAACTGTTTTACCTAGCTTTAGAGCAGCAATTGCAAATAGGCCTATTACTATTGAATGAAAAAGAAAAATAATCTCATTCATTTTTATTTAACTTTTTGCCAAATTTTTATTGTGGAATTTTTACTGCATGAAACTATTTCATTTTCATTATCAAAATAAGTTACACCAATAACTTTACTGTTATTTTGTAAGCTATTAATTTCTTGATATGAGATTGTATCCCAAACTTTGATAGTTTTATCATAAGATCCAGAAATTATTTTATCACCATTATCTGACCAATAAAGAGATGAAACTAAACTTTGATGACCCTTGATTAATTCTTTAAAGGAATGCCCTTTTTCTAAATCCCAAATTTGAATACCACCGTTATATGAACCTGAAGCTAAAAATTTACCATTTGGCGACCAAGCCAATGAATAAATTGTTCCGTCATGCGCACATAAAACTTTAATAGGACTTTTCTTTTTTATATCCCATATTTCAATTGCGGTATTACTTGCACCAACTGCTACAAATTTAGCATCCGGAGATAAAGCAACGCTATACAATCTACTTTGACATCCAGAAACAGATTGCAATTTTACAACCTTATTATAAGAATCATAGATACCAATAGAACCATCCAGCGAACTAGATGCTAATGTACGCCCATCTAATGACCAAGATAAACCAGTTATACACTGTTTGTGATCTGCAAATTTAGATATTTGATCTTTATTATAAATATCCCAAATTATTATTGATCCATCTTCATACCCTGTTGCTAGCAACTTACTTTGTTCATTCCAAGCAATAGAAGTAAACTTATTATTATTTCTGCTATTTAAAGTTTCTAATATTTGTTCATAGCTCATAGTTTCTATTAGTTTATATTCTGTACCTTTTGGAGTACAGACTTGTAAATCCTGGGCGCTATATAAATAAAAAGAAGTTGTTACGATAATTAAAAATTTGCCTGTAATATTCATATTTTTACCTACAATTATTCTTTTGACCAAATTTTTATGGTTTTACCACGTGAAATTGACGCTAATTTTGATCCATCAGGTGACCATTTAACCAAAGTTACTTTTCCAGAATGATTTAATTTTTGTAATTGCTCACCATTGGCATGCCAAATTCTAACAGTTTCATCATTTGAACATGAAGCAAATGTTAAATTATCCGGTGCCCACGAAACACTAGTAATCTCGTCACAATGAACTTCTTCCAATTCTGTTAATTTTTTAAAGCTTTTACTTGCTTTATCCCAAGCCCAAACAAATATCAATTCATCAGTGCCACATGAAACTATTTTCTGTAAATCTTTAGACCAATCTAAAGAAGTTACCGTTCCGCAATGCTCTGAAAGGGTAATTTTTGGTTCAGATTTTTCAACGTTCCATATAATTATTTTACTATCAACTGAACCTGATGCAAGGTGCTTGCTGCTTGATGACCACGCTAACGCATATACCTCACATTCATGAAGACTTAGTGTGCCTAACTGCTTAAATGTTTTAGCATCCCATATTAATATATCCTTACCCGAAACTGTTGCATATCTTGAACAATCAGGTGACATTGATATTAGCTTAGATTCAACAAATGCTTTAATTTGATTTTTATTGGTATCAATATCCCATCTAATTAAATAATTTAAATCATTAAAAACTATAGACCTAGAATCATCCCCCCATGAAAGTAGGCTACCAAACCTATATCTTTGTAATGCAGATAAGGCTTTATAGCTAACCCATGATTGTTGTATTTGAGAAATAGATTTACTTTCTTCTATTAGAGCATTATTGCTACTTGATGAGGTTGATATAAGATCTTTATAACATAATCTACTAACTTCTTTACCTGTAATTACATCCCAAACTACTACAATTTTTTTACTATAAGAGATATAGGCTAGTCTAGATCCATCTTTTGACCATGACATGGTGGGAAAGTAATCATCTTCGACCATAAATTCACATAACAATTCAAAATTAAGTTTATTCTGTTTGTTTTTCTCTAAACGATCTAAACTAAGTTGGATTAATTCCTTAGCTTTTTGTATATCAGTTTTCAACTTATCACACGTAGCTAGATCACCCAAACATCTCATTGCAGTTTTTAAACTTTTGCAAGTATTCTGACGTATGTATTGCATAGCTATGCATAAAGAATCTAACTCTGCATTAAACTCAAATTCTAGTTTGGCGCGCTCCAAACATTCTAGTGCAGTTTTTTGTTCTGACTTTTCCATTACCATCTTAATATCATTTGGCACAACAACTCGTTGTTCACTAGCTTTAATACAATAAAAAAAAGCACAAATTGCTATAATCATTAACTTTTTCATAATAATCCCTATAATTAAAATATACCGAAGTCACCCCTATTATTTCTAATAGTAACAAAACAAAAAACTAAAATCAATGCCAAGTCAAACGAAAACGTGCCCTAAATATCAGATTATACAATATATTTTAAAATTTACCTATAATAGTTTTGCAATTTAGGAAAAATGATTATACTAAATTATATGTTTATTATCTCCAAGGAACCCATGAAAACAATATCTATTAAAGCATTTTTCTTAGCATTTGCAGTACTAATCTCACCCACCCCTTCTATAGCTCGTTGTTCTACTGATACAAAAATTCTAATAGCGGGTGGATTGTTAGCTGGTGGCTTAATTTTTTATAAATTATCTAAAAACGGTTATTTTGCCAAATCTGAGGATCTGGTAATAAATGATGCCTTAGCTGCCATTAATTCTGGAATTAAACTTTCTGAAGTCAGTATTCTTGATAACCACTATAAAATTCTTAGTCTTACGGATAGTGAAAGAAGAAACAAAATAGACAGCATAAGCGAAGGTATTCTATATCAATTAATCTCTGCCGTTTCTCGTTATTCTTATTCTGATGCTTACGTGAGCAACATTAATGCAATAATATCTAATATAAAAGATAGTAAAAAAGAATTAAAAGATTGCTTAAAGAGACAATGTTTAAAAGAATATGATATAAATAATCTACTTAACTCAATTGAGAACTTGCTACCTAAAATTGAATTCTTATATGCCTATACTAATACCCATAGAGGCTATTTTAATTTATCAATGTTAGTTAAACAATTAGATTCTGACTATCAACGTGAAATGGAACTCGTAAGTTCGCCAAGAATCTCTTATCAAGATTTTAAATGGATAGTTAGAAATGCTGGTTGTAAGATTAATCCTAAATATCCATTTATTAGTTATGTGAATAAGTTAAAAGAAAAAAACAACCAACTTCATAATACAATATCTAATGTTGCTTATAGATATCCGAATCTATTAAGTTACGCACAAAATATCCAAAATAAATTAAATCTAATACTTGATAACGCAATTGCAGACCAAGAATATTCAAAAGAGACAAAAGAACGTGATGCTGAAAATAGAAAAAAAGAAGAATTAGCTTTAAAAGAACGTGAATTTAAATTAAAGCAACAGATGGAATTAGAAAAGTTAGCTTTAAAACAACGCGAAACTGAAGCACGTGAACGTGAAGTCCAAGCTAGAGAACGCGAAGCAGCAGCTCGCGAACTGGCCGCAAAAACCATAGAATACGAATTGTATCTTAAGCAATTTAAGCCTAGAAGATAAGACTTATTCTTTGAACTTTAATATTTTTATGCTTTGACCACAAATCACAGATAAATATTTACTATTGTTGGAAAACAAGACCTGAATAGGATATTTTGGAAGTTTTATAATTTCTAATTGCTTGCCTGAAGTATTACTAACCTCCCATACAGTTATGGTTTTATCATCTGAGCAAGTCACCAATAAATTCTCACTTTTTGGTATTGCAATAGAATTTATTTTCTTATTGTTATCTAATTTATAAATAATTCTATCATTCATATCAGAATTATATACACCAAAATTGTTATATCCTAAATCATAAATAAATCTATTGCCACAACAAGCCAAATTTATAAAATTATGATTCATTAAATATCTATTAATCGGTTCGTTCTTATATATATTTAATTCAAAAACAAAGTCATCTATTCTTACAGAAAGTATATTATTTTTTTTCCATACCAATTCCACAATTTCAAAATTTTCAAATTCATTTTTTAATTCATAAAAACCTACTGGTTTATACGAATTCATACTTAATGTTCTTACAACAAAAGTATAATCCCATGTATTAGCATCCCATCTTACTTCTAATAAAATTAAAAATTTATCATCCGGTGAAATAGATATTCTATGTAAAAAATGATTATCACGCTGAATTAATGATATTTTAGTTATAGATTTATCATTAACATTATACATATATAAAATTGATTTCGCCTGAGCGACATTATAATTGGGACATTCATAATTATTTACATTATCACCAGATGTATTAATTAAATTAGATTCTATAAAAAATAATTTTGTATCACATTTAGACCAAGCCATAGAAATTACTTTTTTTGGATCTTCTGATTTAGGTATTGAAATTTTCTTTAAGAAATCGGCAATAATCTTTTGTGCATTTTTATCTGTATTGCGCTTTAGGGAATCTTTTAAAATTGATATTGCCTTATCTTCTTTATTAACTTTTATTAACTTACCTGCTAGATCAAGCAATGCTTTTAAAGAATCATTTAATACTGGCTCTGCTGAATTTAAATTTAAAGTACATATTAAAATTAATATAACTATCTTAAATCTCATATCACATTCTATTTTATAATAACGGACTTTCTTTAAACCCAATCATGAAGATAAAATTAATAAGCAGCTATAAGATTAATTTATGTCTGCTATTATTTTAACCCAAAGTTTTACCATATATTTTTACAATATCTTTTCCAGTTTCTTCGTTGTGGCAAGTTATTGCTAAAAACATTTGGTTAAATAGCCATTTTATTTCTACATTCCTAACTTCATCTATATTTAAATTTTCAAATTCCGATCCAGGTAATTCATTTCCAGTAGTTGCATCAAACAAGCTTACAATATCCGTAGTCATTCCGACAGCCACATATTTACCGTCTGGAGACCATTCTACATTACATCTTGGGTGATAAATATACCAATTGTCAGTGTTTTTAATAGGAAATTTTATCGTCTTCAAATAAGAATTGCAATTCCATATTACCACATTATTGGTGGTGTTTGATTCCATACTACCACCAGAATAAACATAAGTATTATATGTTGATAAAGCCAGCCTAGTACAATCCGCAGACCAAGCATGCTGACTTAAATTAAAAGGCAAAGTAGTAGTTATCATACTATTTAAATCTGTTATTAATACCTTATTATTTAAGCTACAAACCTCTTTATTTCCATCAGTCGATAACGATCCATCACCCTGAGTTGTAACTTTTTTCTCTAACATTATTAGTTTTTTACTATTTGAAGAGTCAACCAATTCAAGTTTTTGATAACCGCCATTTGTCGACCAACTTTCTCTACCATAAAGAAAATTTTCATTTAAAGACCAAGTTAAATTTACAAAATCAGATTCAAAATGATACATACATACTAAATTTAGTGATTTATCAAAAATAATTATTTTATTGATTGAGCACTTACCAATCAAATAACTTTCCTGTGCTGAAAATCTAATGACAACAGCTATATAGTTTTCATCTGGTTTAATTCTAAATAATTTAAATTCTGCCCGTTTACACATAGCTAGTACGCCTCCACTGTAGGCTTCGTTATACCACCTGCATTCCTCTACGTTTCTTTCATTAATTAATGTACCATATTCTAAATCCCATATTTTAATTAGATCATCTGACAAAGTAATTAATTTTTTACAATTATCAAATAATACTGCCTGTTTAGCCTTACTATGCTCTATTGAAAATATTTCTTGATATTGACCGGGATTCAAGTAACTTAATACAATTTCTGATAAAACTTCAGCAAAATTACCTTCATTTATTGCATTAGAAGCTTCACTGGTTAATTTTTTAAATATGGACTTTAAACAAACACAACCTTGGTTAATTGAATTTTTTATTTGTTCGTCTAAATCTTCATTCTTATGAAATTCTTCTAGTAAAACAATTACTTCTTTTAGAACAGGCAATTTACATGTCTTAATCTTATCAATTACAATATCAAAAACTTCAATTGATTGCGGGTCATTAGTTTGCTTTTTTACCTTCATTAAAAAAAATATTGCACCATTTATTGCTTTTAAAAATGATTTATCACTAGTAGATGAAGTCACATAATCTGAATTATCAAAAGGAACACATTCATATAATGCAATTTCATTATTTTGAACATGGCTTAATTTTTGTTTTTTTATTGATGGTTCATCTTCTGATGAATATAGAAAAAACGAAGTGACTATAAGTAAAAGAAGCTGAAAGATTTTCATAAAATCTCCTTATTTTATTTAAATCAAGGGACTTTCTTTAAACCCAATCATCTGGCATTCACTTTTAGGCATTATACCAAAATTATCAAAAACTAATTGCTGCATTGTACGGGCTAAATTAACAATATCATGCGTAGTAGCTTGGCCTAAATTTACAAGCATGTTTGCATGTTGGTGTGAAACAATTGCACCACCTACTTTCAAGTTGCCTTTAACGCCAATTTTATCTAAATAATATGCAACATAAATCATTTTTTTGCCCGCACTTTCATGTGTTACTTCAGATTCATAAAAGTTTCTAAAAAAGCTGCCGCAAGTACCTTTGTATGGATATCTTTTAACACGGTGCCTAATAATTTCATCGCGTCTGCCTTTGTGGTACGCAGCATCAATTGGGTCTACTTTTTTTAATTTAAAAGTTGCATCTATTAAAAAATATTCACGCGCCAAAAGTGTCGATTGATTGTAACCGAAATTAAACCATGCATTATCTACCTGCAAAACTTTACCTGTAGATTTTTCTATTACAGTTGCATGTATTAAAAACTGACTCAATAAAAACTCAAAATAATGAATATTAATATAAACAGAACCACCTACTGTACCGGGTATTCCACTAAATTCTTCTAGACCTGATAAGTTATTATTTAGGCAAAAATCAATTAACCCTTGAAACTTTACACCTGCCCCTGCAGTCACATACCCTAAATTTAATGCAAGGTTAGGCTCTACGAAATTTATTTCTGTTATTTGAGGTTTTATAACTAAACCATTAAAACCTTCATCGCTGATCAAAATATTTGCGCCTTCGCCTAATACAAAAATTTCTAACTTGTTAGTATTTGCAAATTCTAATGCTTGCGCAAACTCTTGCGAATTAGTTGGCTGTGCATAATATTTTGCAATACCACCTGTTTCAAACCAATTTTTATCTTTAAGTGATATGTTTTCTTGAATTATATTTAACTGAGAAGTTTTTTGAGTATTTTGTAATTGCATTATGCCCCTATATATTTTTTAAACTAGTTTATCAAAAAAATAATAGAAAGCATTGAAAAAAATTGTTATAAAAAAAAGAACCTATTGCTTTTACACAACAGGTTCTTTGTATTGCTATAGTTTAATTATTGTTATTGGAATCTATAATTATTTAGATTTTATTAACGCTTCATAATAAGCAATTCGTTGCTCAGCTTTTGCTTGTTCTATTATTCTTAATCTTTTTCTTTCTGCTGCTTGTGCTTTTGCTACATGAATTTCTTGCTCAGTCCTTCTTGCTGCGCGAGCTTCATCAGTTTCATTTTTGAGTTGCGCTAATGGATTAGCAGATAATTTTAACGCGATCTGATCATTGTCCATAGAAAAAATAGACGAACAACTAAACAAAGAAACTATAGATAATAAAATCAACTTATTGAAATTCATAATAACTCCTAATTAAAAACATTTTTAAATTAAAGACCCTGAAATTGACCAGCCTGTTGATTCCAGCTAGCTATTCTATTTGCTTGTTCTACTTCTAATCTTTTTGCTTGCTCTGCTTGGGCTAATCTATTTAATCTTTGATTTGCTTTTTCAGCCGCCTGAGTCGCTATTACTACTCTTTCCTGCGCTTGCATTTCATTTTTTAATCTTATTAATTCTTGAAATTGAGCTTCTGCCTCTAATTTACTTAATCTTTTGGCTTCAGCTGCTTGTGCTGCAATTGCTGCTTGCGCTAAATGTTCTGCTGCTGCTTGTGCTAGGAATTCCTGTCCAGCTTCTTCTAATCCTTCTTGACCTTCTAATGCTTCCATTCTTGCTTCCAATTCTGCTAGCGCTTGGATCCTTGCTTGCAATGCTGCTTGTGCTTGCGCTTCTGCTTGTACTTGCGCTTCTTTTCTTTCTTTTACTCTTTTTTCTGCAGCTTCTAAATATTCTTTTCTTGCTGATTCTTCTTTATTTCTTTCTAAAGCTAATTCTTTATCCAATTTTGGTTGGCTATCTTTTTCAACTAAATATTTTTGCATTTTGTTAAATGCTAAATAACCTGCATATACACTTGCTAACATTTTTAACGCAACATAAACCTGATGGGCTTTTGGAACTAAATTCCCTGGCACCATAGGTTTTGAATAAAAAGTCTTACCTAAAAGGCTAAGACACAATGCAGCTTTAGAATACTCTTGTGATTCAGGGCACAACATAAATGCTTCTGCATATTTAGCAAACAAAGTTTCTGGCAAAACTTTATAAGTCGCTAAACCTGAAGCAGCTCCAGCTAATAAAGACAATTGAGTGTTTTTGTCTTTAAGCTGCTCAAAATATTTTTGCACAGATTGTGACATTTGATTATTGTCCATAGAAAAAATAGACGAACAACTAAACAAAGAAACTAAAGATAATAAAATTAATTTATTAAAATTCATATTAAACCCCTACTTAGAATTATTTTATAATATACCATGTATATATTATTCTAATTGAAATACTATATAAGTCAAGTAAATAAGGGTAAAAGCTATCTTTAAACCTGGAAAACAGTTAGGTTTATTGGATTATAATTGCTTTTTTGATGATAGGGATATAATAAAAAACAAAAAAACCCGCCTGCTTTTTAAGCAAACGGGTTCTAAAAATTAAATTAGTTATCAATTATTATAGCCACCAGAAATTAACGATTGATTTATCTCATTTAAGACTTCTTGCATAAGAGTTATTCTTACTTTCTGATCAAGTCTATATAAACCAAAAACATTCGAAATCTCTTGCAGCATTCTTTTCGTTTTAAAGTAGTTACTCAATTTTTTATTGATCAAAACTTGTTTTACAATATCTTTAAAACCCTGTTTTAGTAAATCATCATTTGAAGGTACTTTTAAAATATATTGAATCATCAAGTCATTATGTGCTTTAAGCAGATAAGTTAAATCTCTTTTTTCAAAACTAGCTACTATTACTGGGGAGCTAATTTTATTAAACATACAATATTTTTTAATACGATCATTATATTCAAATTTAGGTATTGCCAATAAATTTGTACTTACAAATAAGAGTAATAATATTAAAAACTTATTTTTCATATAATCCTTTTATTTTACAGCATCTAATTTAGTAAATTGAGGTCTAACATGAACTCTATTTTCTAAAACTAATATATTGCATTTTTCACTACAAGTTTCATTTAGTCTAACAACGCAATCTTGGCAACCAATATAATGCTTGTTACATTCAGCATTTCTGCAGTTCATATAATCATCACATTTTGCATTACAGACAAAACAGTTGCCTAAAACTTCAGCATTTACTTTAACTGTAACACGGGCATCAAAAACGTAATTCTTACCCTTAAAAAAGCCATCTGGATATTCTTCAACATATCTGTGGATTCCACCTTCTACTTGATAAACTTCTTTTGCTATACCTTTAGATTTTAAATAAGCAGAAGCACGTTCACAGCGTATGCCGCCAGTGCAATACATTAAAACTTCTTTGTCTTTAAATTGCTCTAAATTTTGATCTATATAATCAGGGAATTGTCTAAAATAACGTATGTCAGGTGTTATTGCATCTTCAAATTTGCCAACAGCAGCTTCGTAATTGTTTCTGCCATCTAAAATTATTAAATCTTTAGGTTTATTTTGCAAAAGTTCATGAGTTTGTTTTGGTGTTAAATGCTTGCCAGTATTTTCTGTAGTTAAATCTTGCGGGTTAATTCCCAGGTTTACTATTTCATTTTTAACTACAATGCGTAATCTGGGGAAATATTCAGCTCCGCCAGAACTATATTTATAATCTATATTGCCAAATAAAGGATGCGCATTCATAGCTGCAATATATGCTTCTATCTCTTTAACTGTACCACCTAAGGTAGCATTTATACCTTCTGTGGCCAAAATAATTCTACCTTTTAGATTCAAACTTTCACAAAGCTCACGTTGCCAATTCATCGTTTGATGTGGGGTTTCTATGTTCACATATTTGTAAAAAAGTATAATTTTGCTCATGGTTCTTCTAACATCTTAAGATTTATAGGTTTATAATTATATTTTAGCATGTTTTTACAATTAATAAAATATGCTATAGCTTTACTATAAAAATAAGGGAAACCATGAAACATATTATTGATATACATCCTCAATTTATTGTTGATCAAAACGGCAAAAAAACCGGAGTAATAATGAATATAGAGACTTTTGAAGAGTTAATAGAAAAAATTGAAGATTTATATTTTGGCTCATTAGCGCATCAAAATTTACCAGATAAGACTAAATTTGATGATTTTGAGACCTTCAAAAAAAATCTATTAAAATAATGTGCAGCCATATTGTTGTGCCTTACCCTGCTTATCATGTAGAAATTTCGCATAAAGCAAGCAAGGCAATTACTGAATTACCCTCAGATGAACAGATAGCCATAATTAATAAAATAGATGCTATTACAAAAGATTCAGCTGTAGCTTTAGATATTAAAAAACTTCACGGCTATGAACATTTGTATCGTGTTAGATATGATCATTACCGAATTGTTTTTTCTGTTGATAATGCTGCAAAAACTATTTCTATTATTTTAGTTGGCCACAGAAGAGAGATCTATAATCTTGTAAAAAAATTATCCCACTTAATTGCTAATTAATTGTGCAATTAAATGGGATTAATATTTTTGGTTGAACTAATTATTGAAGTAATTTATACCATGCAACACTATTCAATATTCTATATGCTGCAACTGTTCCTGCTGCTCTTAAAGTTAAAATTAATAAATTAGCTTTGGTTTTTTTCATATTTTCATGATGTCTTCTTGCATTACTCATTATATAATTATCCAAATCAGATTTTTCTGGAACACCAAACATTTTGTTTATAGTTTTGCTTGGAACAACCAAATAAGAAATTAAAGCACTTGCTAAAGCTAAACCTACTTTACACGGTGGGCAATTCCCAGGATTTCTTCTAATAAATTGGTTATTTGACCATAAACAATCTTTTACGCTGTCAACCATATCTGATATTGGATTAGTAGCTGAATTTGTTGCATAGGCCACTTGCGCAGCATTTGCTGAACTAACAATTGAACCTGTAACTAGTAAACTTAATATTAACCTTTTAATTTTCATCTGGAACCTTCTTATTAAAGAAAGGTGATTTTTTAGATCACCTCTTATGTTTTATTATTAAAATTAACAAAGAACTTTTTGTAATAATTTATATGCTGCAAAGAATGCCACTGCCCTTAAAGATAGAGTTGTTAATTTCGCCTTACCTTCTTGCTGCATACGATGGAGAGGATACATTTTTCTAGGCAAAATTTGACCGTAATCATCCATATATTCTTCTTTACTAGAATCATATTTATAACTGTGTTCAAATCCTTCAGCTATCCAATTTTTAGGAACAATGCAATAAGCTATTATTGCACTTACCAAACCTAAACCAGCATTTTTTTGCGTACAATTTTCTAATATTTGTTCTTTTATTCCAGCATTTGCTGAACTAACAAATGAACCTGCAACTAATAAACTTAACATTAAACTTTTGATTTTCATCTTAAACCTTCTATTTATGAGTAAAAACTATCCTATTATTCATAATTTTAACACATCCATAGAAACATTCAACAGGTCAAAAAAGCTAAGAATTGCATATCTGTAATAATTATATGCGTCACAAAAAGGATCGAATTTTTTGTTTATACGATTTTATTGCCCATTTTACGAAAATTCTTATTATAGTAACTAATATTTTAATTTTTAATTAAAGGAAAAAGTTCATGAAAAAAAATAATATTTTTGCTTATATTTGTTTTAAAAACTTATGGCTCAGAAATGGATACCCAAACAGAGCTTAATTATAGAGAAAAGCTTTATTATATTAATACCAAACAATTTAATGCAAATATTGAGCACCTATTAAAACAAGGTGAAAATAATAAATTAATAGCAGAATGTTTAATATATTTAACTAACCAAATGGCTGATTTAACATTTTATTTGAATGGTACCAATAGTAAATTGAAAAGCGTAACTATTGATACCACTAAAAATACCAAGGCTATTGAAGCAATTGATGAAAGTTTAAATAAATCAGAGTGATTTATTATTTTAAATTATTTTTAACTAACTTATAAGTTGCAGCAGCAGATAACAACGCTATTACCGTTGAATGTTTTTTAGAAAATTCTTTTAAATCCAATACAGCAGGCACCACACTCATTAAGATTAGCATTGAAGCTTTATCAGTTATATTTTCAAGCATTGAACTTTTAGCATCAAAATCTTCTTCGGTATCACATGTGTCTGGCATTATTTCTAGTTCTGAATCTGACGAATCAGCTACTAATTCAATTTCATTATCATTATCAATTATTTCATCTGCATTAACGCTTAAAGAACTTGAGATAAGCAACAAACTAAAAACTAAATTATTTAATTTCATTTATAACCAATCTTTGGTATTAATTAAACTTGTAAGTACATTACACAAGATATCATTATATAGGAATGTGAAATTTTAGCAACTGTAGCCAAAACCCAGGGTTGTTTGAATAGTTGAAATTTTAATTTTAGTAATTGCGCGCGCTGTTAATAACGTGGTATTGCTTTAGCTTGTTTATCTATATTTTTCCAAATATCACCAACTTTATCTAGCCGTTTAAAAATAGTGAAAATATTATATTTAGTCGGCGTTAATTTAGCGTTCAATTCATTCCATTCTAATGGAAATGCTACGGGCGCGCCTGGTTTTGCACGAACTGCATAGGGAGCTACAGCAGTTGCCCCATACCCATTACGAAGCGTATCTATAAAAATGCGTGTACCGCGTTTATTCTTACGTATTTCCATAGTCAAATGTTCAGGATCTTTTTCTATTAATTTTTGAGCCAAATATTGAGCAAATTTTTTAACCTCGTCAAATGTTTTTGTACGTTTTATTGGCACTACTACATGTAATCCTCGCGAGCCTGTAGACATTACAAATGGCACAAGATTATGTTCTTCTATAATTTTTTTGAAAGCTTTTGCAGTTTCCATAATGCGTTTAAAGCTTTTATCATCTGATGGATCTAAATCAAAAATCATTCTGTCTGGGTAATTTGGTTTATCTATTTTGCTTAACCATAAATGCGGGATTAGACAACCAAAATTAGCTAAATAAACTAATGTTGCTGCATTATTGGCAACTACATAATGTACCTTTTTATCCTCACCGTTTATATCTACAAATCTCTTTATCCAATCTGGGAAATAGTCTGGCGCATCTTTGTGATAAAAACCTTCTTGCGTAATTCCATGTGGGTAACGCAACATTGTTAATGCTCTATTTTTTGTATATTTAAGCATATAGGGCGCTATTTGATCATAATATTGTATTATATCGCCCTTTGTTATTTTATCGTCAGGAAAGAAGATTTTATCTTGATTTGTGAATTGAACTGTGTACTTTCCTACCTTTATTATATTTGGATTTTTCATAATTTTAGTTTTTTTTTAGTGTTTTCAATGGTTTTACTAACTTTTTTTATTATTTTTCGCATTAACGACAGATCATTTTGTGACTCTTTTGTAATTTGAGCAGTAGTTCGATTACTAAGCACTGATTTATATTGAGTACCTACAGGATTCTTTTTTAAACTGGCGTGCTCATCATCCATTTTTTTAAGTAACCAGTTGGCTTTGCCACTGCCAGGCAAATGGGTTTTTATTAACACAAAAGCGCCCGTTAATTTTTCACCCTCAAGAAATACTTCAAGTTTGCCATTTTCATAATCTTCTTTTATATCTTGATCTGGTTTTAAATTTTTAAATGTGCCTATATCCCAAACCATTACTGTTCCTGCACCATAACCTTCTGGTATTACGCCTTCAAAATCTGCATAATCTATCGGATGATCTTCCGTTTCCACTGCTAATCTTTTAACATCTGGATCTAATGATGGACCTTTTGGCACGGCCCAGGATTTTAAAACTCCATCAATTTCTAAGCGCAAATCATAGTGCAAGTGGCTAGCATTATGTTTTTGAATAACGTATATTGGATGTTTTAATTTAACTTTTTTCAAGCCTTGTGGCTCAGTGGTTTTTTTAAAATCACGCTTTTGTTTATATTCTTTTAATAAATCTTTTTTTGCTGCCATTACAAATCCATTCAAAAATAGTAATAAGACTAAATAGCTTCTCATAAAAATCCAATTTTTAGATATTTTACATAGTCTATATATCTAAAAGCAATAGTTCTTGACCATATCACAACTTAATATACAATTAGAATTAAACGTAGCGTTTTTAAAGGTAGGCAAGAATTACAAAATTAGGGATTTTATGAATATGAAAAAAATGGCTATTATATTAGGATTGTTAGCTTGTTCTAACCAATTTGCATCTGAAATGAAAGATGTTGAAATAGAAGATTGTTGCGAAAAAAGATTAATTAAAGAAATAAATGAGAATAAAGATAACCCTTCACAGCTTGGATCGTTATTAATCGAACTAGGTTCTTATTATTATTTAAACGGTCAATTTGAAAAAGCAAATAAAAATCTTGAAGCAGGCATTCAATTAGCTGTAGATAATAAATTGGCAATCTCAGCTTATCTTACATTAGGCAAAATGTTTTTTTATAAGCATTGTAAATTATCAGATCATGACAAATTAAAATTCTCCTGGAATTTTGATACGCATCAAGGTAAATTTGTACCTAACGGTAAAACTGAAATGGATCAAGCTAAATTTTATTTTGAACTAGTTTGTGAATCACACAACTATTTTAGAATTAAAAATTGTCTAAACCCAGGACATAATGATTGCGAAACTTCTGTAGAAAATATAATAGCTAAATTTTTTTTAGCACAAATTTATTATGATGTATTTTATAAAAATAATAATTGCCAGGAAAGATTAAATCTATCTAACAAAATTAATGAACTAATATTTACTATACTGAATGATAGACACTTAAATTCGGCACTCAATGTAAAAGAATTAAATTTAATAAAAAACATACAAAAAAAATTACCCAAATTGAAGAAAAGTTCAAGTGGCAATCACTTAGATATTTATTCATAATATAAATAGGGCAATTTGCTTAAAAACAAATTGCCCTATATCTTTTACTACACCCTTTAATCCATCGGCATGTATCTTTTTTTAAACGTTAAAATATCTAATATACAAAAAACAATAAAAATGCAAAATTGCAGCAATTGCAATTTACCTATATTATTAAATTAACAATTTAACCCATTCGACTCGAAATAAATTTCTCGCTCAGGGTGACCGGGAAAAATATAGGATATATAAACAATGAAACTTTCACTTTCTTGGATATTTGACCATATCAATGCAGATTGGAAATCAATACCAGTTGAAGAAATAATAAAGAAAATTAATAGCATAACAGCTGAAATAGAAGCTTTTAAAAAAATAGATATTGACGTAAAAAACTTTGAACTTGCAAAAGTAAAAGAAGTAAATGATAAAATCTCACTAAGTATTGTAGACTTAAATAAAACAATAGAACTTTCTAATAGATTAGATGCAAAAGAAGGCGATTTATTTCTAGTAAAAAAAATTGATGACAAATTTGCATGGGTCACATTAGTTGACTTAGGATCAGAAAAAGAAGGCCTAGTGCCGGATCTATGCATACCAGATATTTCTGCTTGGCGTAGCCAACTGGAGACACAAGACTATATTTTAGAACTGGATAATAAATCTATAACTAATAGACCAGATTTATGGGGACATAGAGGCTTTGCGCGTGAAATAGCTGCAATATTTAATTTGCCTTTAAAGCCTTTAGATAATTTTATTATTAAACCAAATATCATAGAATCTGAAGAATTAATAGAAAATGGCGCTTGTAAAAAATTTGCTACTTATTCTATTCCGGAAATTAAAATACAATCTTCATCACTTTTCATGGCAGCTAGATTAGCAAAAATTGATAGCAGGCCCATAAATTTAGTAGTTGATACAACTAATTATGTAATGTTTGACATTAGTCAACCTATGCACGCTTTTGATGCTAATAAAATATCTCAAAAAATTGGACCTAGATTTGCAAAAGTAGGCGAAAAAATAACTTTATTAGATAATGAAACAATAGAATTAACAGCGCATGACTTAGTAATTGCAGATGCACAAAAACCTGTAGCACTTGCAGGTATCATGGGTGGCATAAATAGCGAAGTTGATAACAACACAACTGCATTGCTAATTGAATCTGCTAACTTTGATTCAGCAACAATTAGAAAAACGTCTACAATAGTTAAAAAACGAACCGAAGCATCTGCACGCTTTGAAAAAAGTTTAGACCCAGAACAAAATATTCTAGCAATAGAAAGATTTATTAAAATTTTGTCTATGCATCACATAAATATCTCTAATAATCCAATTCAAAGTTTTGGCATAAAAACTGAGCCAACAATACTAAAAGTTGCTCACGAATTTATAGAAAAAAGACTTGGAACCAAATTAACAGAAACATTTATTATAGAAACTTTAGAGAAATTAGAATTTTTAGTTAAAAAAATAGATAATAAAATTTATGAAATTACAGTGCCATCATTTAGAGCAACCAAAGATATAACAATACCTGAAGATATAGTTGAAGAAATTGGCAGATTTTTTGGGTACGCAAATATTGAATTTGTATTGCCGGCAAAACAGATAAAGCCTAATAGTTTATTTACTACAAGAAGATTGCGTAAAATAAAACAATATCTTGCTTTTGGCGCCCATATGCATGAAGTTCAAAACTATCCTTTTTATGATGAAAACTTTATTAAAGAATTAAATTGGCAACCACTACAATCTACTCGCGTTGCTAGTCCGGTTTCTGAAAACTGGGTTAGATTAGTTGATTCGTTAATTCCACATTTATTAAAAAACATCCAACAAAACTTATTACAACCTCAAAAATTACGTTTTTTTGAAATTAATAATATTTGGGACACAATTTCTAAAACTACTGCTATAGAAAAAAAATCTTTGGCTGGAATATTTTTTGATAAAAAAAATCCTGTAAATTTTTATGAATGCAAAGAAAATTTAAATGGTTTATTTACTGCTTTAGGCTTTGATAATATTAAGTGGCAAAAGACTGAAAATAATTCTCCCTGGTATAGCCAATACCAAACAGCAGAGCTCTTTTATAACGACACAAGTATTGGACATGCAGGAATGGTTTCGCAATCATTCTTAGAAAAAATAAGTGAAGGCTCAGCGTTCATTTTTGAATTAGATGCTCAATTTTTATTACAAGAACAAGCACCCGAAAAACGCTTTAAAAATATTTCTAAATATCCATCTGTATGGCTAGATATAAGTTTATTACTTCCATCAAATATAACAGTGAGACAAGTAACAGATATTATCGCACAGTCGGACGCTAAAATTTACAAAGTTGAGTTAGTAGATCATTTTGAAAATCCGGATTGGGATAATAAAAAATCTCTTACTCTGAGGTATTATTTAGTGGATGAAAATAAAACTTTATCAAAAGAAGAAATTGATGCTGTAATAAATAAAGTTTCAGAAACAATTAAAACAGTTGGCGCACAAATACGATGAATTCAAAATTATATTGGTTTTTAAATAGCCTTATTTTAATTATCCCATTGTTAATGGACCGTGTATCAAAGCAATTAATTGTGAACGGGAAATTAGCATGCCAACCTGTAAACGATTATTTATACTTTGATTTAATTTATAATCGCGGTATTTCTTGGGGAATGCTCAATTCAGAAAATAATTTAATTTTTTTTCTTGTAACATTATTAGTGACTACTATTACTG
Source organism: Candidatus Babeliales bacterium (assembly GCA_031292305.1). GTDB lineage: Bacteria > Babelota > Babeliae > Babelales > JABDEC01 > JARLHJ01. The sequence goes on along the minus strand of JARLHJ010000024.1, from coordinate 50,709 downwards.
TTTTTCTAATTTGGCATACTTGGCAAAAGATACAACAAAATCAAATTGTTATTGGTGAAATATTAGTTCTTTCTGGAGCAATTTCTAACATTATGGACAGAGTTATTTATAAAGGTGTTGTCGATTTTATAATTTTTTCTTGCAATGGTTGGTCTTGGCCGGCTTTTAATATTGCTGATTTTTCTATTGTAATCGGTGCTGTTATTATGTTTATTACTTCTATCTGGGAAAAGCCAGAACAACCTATAATTAAAATATAATGAAAGCAAATAAATTAGTCTTAAATTTTTTGACACTTGGTTTTATTGGGTATCTACCTGCACCTGGAACCATGGCTACCCTTTTTACTTTGCCTTTCATTTATTTATTTTATCTAACTGGCTCAATTAATTATTTTATTATAACTTTGTGCTTAACTTTATTGGCTTACCTTTCAATAAATTTTATAAATAAATTTTTAAAACACGATCCTGCTGAAGTTGTAATAGACGAATTTATTGGCTGCTTATTTACATTTATTGCTATAAAAGTAACTCTAAAAACTCTATTGTTAGGCTTTATATTATTTAGAATATTCGATATTACTAAACCATTTGGTATTAAAAGAATAGAAAAATTACCTGGCGCGGCTGGAATACTATTGGACGACATCGCAGCCGGCTTGTTATCTAACATTCTACTTCAACTTTATGTTCGTTATGGTTAATTCACGAAATATTCACTTCGAGCAGGACATTTTTGCCACCTAAACCCTTGATCCGACTATTAACTTAGCGTCAAACTGAAAACATTCTTGATTTTTCTATATTTGATTTGTTAAGCTATAAACAAGACAACTAATTCACTATGAAATATAAAAGTGTTTTTATAAAGGAATAAAAATGAAAAATAAAATAGTATGCCTAATAATTTTTGCATTAATGATTAATTGTCTGCAAGCAAGTGAGGAAAATTGGTTTGGAAAACCTAAAAAATTCCCTGGATATCAATTATCACAGATTCATGCTAAGTTGCAATACAGCGATGATCTTAATACAGATAGTATTCCACAGATTCTTTTGGAATATTGGGAATTATTAAATCCAAATACTGGACATACAATACAAATTACTAACGAAATATTAGCATTTAATAATGATCAAGAAGCAAAAGCAGCTGGCTGGAAAATTGATTCAAAAAATACTTTTATTCCTGGAGAACTAGTAATTGTAAGACAAAGAGGACGGAACTTCAATTCTGGTGAAATCGGTTCGTGGGCATATGGTTTAATTGGTTCAATTGACGATGATGAAGACATTAAATACTCTGTAACTCTAGCCCAAGATACGGGAAGTAATTTTCATTCTTATGAAATAGGTAAAAGATCGAGTAATAATTTGCAGAAGAAAAATAACTGCAGTATTCAGTAAAATATGCTTAATATACTTAACGAAATTTTTGAACAGATTTCTTATATACTCTCACCTCCATATTGCGCAAGTTGCAGGGAGACACTAAAACAAAGAACAATTCTTTGTAAAAGTTGCTTTGCAAAAATTACCCCTGTCACATCTATTGATATTAAAATTAATGCTGGTTACGTAATTAAAGTAATTGCAATCTCTGATTATAAAGAACCATTAAGATCATTAATCTTGGCAAAGAAAAGTTCAAATTACCTTGCAAGTAAGCAATTAGGTCAATTGGTTTGGCAAATGACAAATGTTAAAAATCTTGATTTTGATTATATAGTACCTATTCCATTACATTGGACGAGACAAATTACTCGTGGGTATAATCAAGTAGAAGTAATTGCCCAAGTAATTGCAAAAGAATGTAACAAACCACTCTCCAGTATTTTAAAGCGACAAAAATTCACCAAGTATCAATTAGCTTTAAATAAAGATGAAAGAGCTAAAAACTTAAAGAATGCTTTTAAATTAAAAAAAATTAATTCAACTATGTTTCAAGAAAAGCATATTTTAATAGTCGATGATTTATTTACTACTGGATCTACGCTCATAAATGCCGCTAATGAACTTATTAAATTAAAACCAACAACAATTACCGCAGTTGTTGTATGTCGAGTAACTTAAATTCTTAAAATAATTTTTTGCAACATTTTTTACCTATGCTACACTCTTAGAAGTTAAAAGTTTACATAAATAAAAGGGAAAAAATGGTTACAAAAAATTTCTTTAAAAATGCAGTCATTGTACTAGCATTATTATCTTTGCCTAGTTGTAAATGGTTTTCACAAAATCAAGACAGTCTAGATTGTGACACTTGTTGTTCAAGCGACACAAACACAACATTGCTTACTGTTAATGGAAAAACAGCATTAACACAACGCGATTTTGATAATCTTATAGAAGAGATTACACAAGCAAATGAACAAGCAAAACTTATGCTACAATTAATTCCAGATTTCAGAGAACAATTCTTTAAAGCAAAAAAACAAGCAATTGTTATCAGCGAATGGGCAAAACGTAACGGCATTAGAAATACACCTGAATATAAGAAAAAAGAAAATAGAATGATGGAAGCAATCAAAGAATCTTTAGATTCTGAAGAATTCGTCAAACACCATTCTGTAGAAGTATCTGATGAAGATGCATTAAGATATTATGAAGAAAACAAAGATAAAGACCCTAGAATTGCAAGCAATACCCCTGGCGTATTAGCAGTTGGTGTAAGATTTGAAGATGGTGCAAAAGCTAGTGAATTTGCTAAAAAAGTAAAAAACAATGGCGCAAAAGTAGAAGCTTTAGCTAAAGAACAAAAATTACCTGTAACTTCTTTTGGTGTAATAACTCAAGATAGTATGGTTGACAATGCTATTAAAGCAAAAGTATTATCTTCTAAACAATTCCCTGACACAGCTATGGTTAAAGATGCGCAAGGCACAGCATGGGTTGTAGTTTCAAAAAGCAAAGATAAAGGCGCGCACAAAAAGTTTGAAGAAGTAAAAGAAACTATCAAACATATGTTAAAGCCTAGAAAATTAGAAGAAATGGTTAACACCGAACTTCCTAAACTTGAAACAGAATACAAAATAGAAGAAAACAGTAAATATTTTGAAAATTTGAGAAACAAAGCAGCACATGACCAAGCTGCTCAAGCTCAAGAAATGGCGCAAGCTATGCCTGCTGCACCTGAAGCTAAAACTGTTAAACCAGTTAAGCACACTGCTGCTGCTTAGTTAATTTAGAATTATAAAAAAGGGATCTACTTAATTGTAGGTCCCTTTTTTATTGCTTAAAATAGGCAATATGATAATCTGATAAAGAATAAACATAGGGCCAAAATTTAGGGAACACATATGAAATTATATAAAAAAGTAGCTTTAAGCATTGCCTTAATAGCTAGCGCATCAAGTTATGCTTCAGAAACAAATCCAACATTGCTTCGTATTGATGGCAAAGCAGTATTAACTCAATGCGACTTTGATAATCTTATTGAAGAAATTACTGACGCAAACGAACAAGCAAAGCTTATGTTACAGTTAATTCCTGATTTTAGAGAACAATTCTTTAATGCAAAAATGCAGGCTATTATTATTAGTGAATGGGCTAAACGTAATGGCATTAGAAATACACCTGAATATAAGAAAAAAGAAAACAGAATGATGGAAGCTATCAAAGAATCTTTAGATTCTGAAGAATTCATTAAGCGCTATTCTGTAGTAGAACCTTCTGATGAAGATGCTTTAGAATATTATGAAAAAAATAAAGATGAAGAAAAATATGCAACATTTGAAGAAGCAAAACCAACAATCAAAAAGACATTAAAAAATAAAATAATAACAGAAATGATAAATGCTGAAATTCCCCAATTTAAAGCTGAATATAATGTGGTTGAAAATAACCAATATTTTGAAAATTTGAGAAAAATAAGCTAATAAGAAATATAGCACAATATTAAATAAAAAAGGGACCCGCTTAATTGTAGGTCCCTTTTTTATTGTAAACATATTTTGATACCTATATTTCGATACTTTTTTGCATAGGCAAAAACACTGAGGATTAAGGGTTTCTGGAATTTTTTCACAATAGCCTATTGCTTATTGGCAAAGCATCTAATTTTTAGTAATATTTAGAGAGTCTTTTCTGTAATTAAGTTTTGATTTTTTAAATAACTTTCCAGGTTCCGTTCATGGTAAGTGATTTCGTCCTTTGATTAGCATGTTCTGCTTGCTCAGGATGAGCGATACTTAATTATTCAATCCCAAGGTGGGCTTGATACAACCATGAATTCGAATTAAATTTTCTTGGAGTTCAAAATGTTTATCTTCTTATTTTTATTTACACCTTATATTTTAAGTGATGATTTAGCTGATATTAAAACTGAATTACCAAAAGAAGAATCAGTTAAAACATTAGAACCAAAAACAGATATTCCTGCAGCAGAACTAACAAATACAGAACTCAAAGTTATTCAAGAAGAAGTAGTTCCAAATAATACAACAGAATTGCCAATTGTTGATACACATATTCAAGAAGAGAGTCCTTTAATTGAAAAAAGTGAAATAGTTCCTGATGCTTCAGCAAAGCCTGTAGAACCAGACTTTGAACCGGGAAAACTAGAACTATTAGATAAAATAGAAGCAGAAGTAACAACTTCAACTCAAGATTCAACAGATGTACAAATTATCACAATGTCAGATATTAAAAAGCGTGGCTTTGATGGTGGTAAATATACACTAGATGATTTAATTAACGAAGCATTAGCAGATAACCTAGGTAAAACATTTAAAATTAATTTAACTGATGATGATGTTAATAAATATTTAAAACGAGCAAATTTAACTGATAAAAAACAACTTAAAAAATTAACAGAAACTTGGGGATATGAAAGTCTAGAAGATTTTTATGAAAGTTTTAAAAAAATCTATAGAGCAAATACTGCTTTAAATTATGAAATGAGCTCACAATTAGTTGTGTTAGAAAAAGAAATACAAGATTATTATGAGCAACACCCAGTTTATAAAGAAGCTGTTTATACAATAGAAACTACTTTTGTACTTTTAGATTCTACAAAAACTAAAGAAGAATTAAAAAAAGAATTGGAAGAATTCGCAGCAGGAACAAAAAACTTAGATTATATTATTTGGGATTTACCAATTACAATCAAAAAGGCTGAAGTCACAGATTCTAGTAAGTTTTTAGAAGATATGGCTATTGGATCAATTTATATAAAAGAACTTAATGACGGCTTTGATTTGTTTAAATTAATAGATAAACAACCTGATATCACAGTGCCACTTGAAGAAAGAAAAAAAGTAATTGTAGAAAAATTACAAACTCAGAAACATGAACAAGCCGCTCAAAAGGTAAATGATAATTTACATTCTAAAGCTATAGTTTATAAGCCTGATCAAAAGGTACCTGAACATATTTCAGAACTAGGATTGTAAATTAGAGCGGCAATTCTTTTCAAGCATTCAATATTATAAATATCCTGAAGTAATATTTGCTAATTCAGGGACTAAATGAGTTGATATTAAAGAATTTCTTTCATGATTATATTGATTTACCACTGCGTGGATTGCAGGCTTATCTGCAATTAAATTATTAAAATACAATTTATTCTTTTCTGATTTAAACCATACACCTTTTCGCAATAATGCATTTATTAAATTTACATCATTCAAATAACCAGCAATTAACAATGCATTCTCAGCGCCTTTAATTTCATCTAGGTTTTTTGTAGCTAATATATAATTAATAAATTTTTCTGTTACTTCGGAAAATAAAGAACGACGTAAATAATAAAAAAAATCTTCATTATACTTATTTTTCAAAGTTATATCTGCACCATATAATAATAATAAAAATAAAATTTCTTGAGCATTTGGTATTTGATCTGAAAGACGATCTTTTAAGTAACAAATTGCATATAACAATGATTGTTGAATATCTATCTCACTTTCTAGTAAATTTTTTATTCCAGGTATAAAACCGTCTCTAATAGCTAGGTCTAAATCACTTATAGGTTCACAAACTTTTATTGGGAGCTCATTATGATACTTATTAAATAATGGAGTACATATAGGTCGTGGATCACCAAAGATTTTAAATTTAATTTTCCAATTCCCTTTACCTGCAAACACTTGAGAAGTTATGCTAATTATTAGAATAAGTAATAAATAAATAAACTTTTTCATAAAAACCTCCATTTTCACTTTTATTTAAGCATATCAAATTTATACCTTATAAAACAATGCTTTTAACGAAATAAATACAAATTGCTGTTTTTTTGAGAATTAATATGCTATTATAGCAATGTAGGGATTTCAAACTGAAAGGGTAGAAAATGAAGAAAATAATATTAGTCTTATTTATATTTACATATAATGTGTTTGCAAAAGAATTTACTATTGTAAACAATACAAATTTAAAAATACAACCATTTCTTGCACCTGTAAAAATGACTTCTGCTGGTAATCATAATAGTTTTACCACTCCAGGATACATTAAAGATGGGCAAATTGTTTATATTAACCCTTATAAATCGATTACTATTGAGCTTAAACCCGAAATTCGAGACCAGTTAACTTTAGATTTTTCTACAGCCCAAAATTTTTATTTAAAAGCTATACAAAAATTAGACAATGCTGGTAACTTTTTTATTGATTTGAATAGTGATTCAATAGAAATTAAAGATAAAGCTTTATATGTTGTAAGTTTGGATAAAATTGCTGCAGATAAACTATCTGTAGAAATGTATTTAAAAGATAAAGATATAAATGTTAAAATAGAACACAACCAAGCATTACCAACCGTCAATTCTGCATCATCTATATCAACTTTAGTTACCATGGCTAGTACCGATGAAGAACAAAAAACGGAAGATAGAGAATTATTATCCAACTCTTTTCTTAAATAAAATAAAATTTTATTTGCATCAATATTCATGAACAACATTAATAAGATCAGGAACTAATTCTGTATTGTCTAATAATGTGTTAGTTATTAAATAATGATGCTCAAGTTTATATTGATTAACTAAAGCCTGGATATCTGGTTGGTCAGCAATTAAATTATTAAAATAATAATGATTTTCTTGTGATTTAAACCATAAACCTTTGCGCAATAATGCATTTACCAAATTAGGCTCTTTTAAATATGCAGCAATTAACAATGCATTCTCTGCACCTTTAATATCATTAACGCCTTCAGCATCTAAAATGTAATCTATAAACTCATTTACTACATTTTGCACTTCAACGTTTTCTTGTAGATAATCAAAAAATGTCTCATTATCATTATTTGCGATTGTTAGATTTGCGCCATTTAACAATAATAAAAACAACATTCTTCTTTTAAAATTTTGTGTTATAGAATTTTCATCTTCAAACTCATAACCTAATTCACCTGATAATTCGATTAATACTGTGTTACCATCAAGATCTTGCTTATTTATATCAGCACCTAGTTTTATTAAAAGTTTTACAGCTTCCAGTTCAGACATATTAATAGCCTTATCAAATACTGTGCTGCCTAGAAATATTTGATCAATATCAATATTGTGTTTTATGAACAATTCTCCAATTTTCTCAGCCAATTCAATACTAACCCTCTTTATTTGCATAAAATTGAGCAAATATTCAAAAACTGATTTGGTATCTACACCGCTATTTAATAGTTCTTCTATTTTAGATAAACGACCCTTCATCATAGCCTTACCTAATTCCAGTTTTTGTTGCCAAGCTTTAACTTCGCCTTTACTAATATCTTCTTTACATTCTTGCGATGCATTTAAAGCGAAAGAGATGGCAAGTAAAACTAAATACAAATATTTTTTCATAAAATCCTCAATAAACTTAATATCTTTAAGCATATCAGATTTACCACTTATAAAACAATGTTTTTAGCCAAACAAATACTAATTGTTGTTTTTTTGAAAATTAATATGCTATTATAGATATGTAAAGATTTCAGATTGAAAGGATAGCAAATGAAGAAAATAATATTAGTCTTACTTATATTTACATTCAACGTGTTTGCAAAGCAATTTACTCTTATTAATAAGACTGGTTTAACAATTCAACCTTTTCTTTATCCTGTAAAATTTACAAAGTTATCGCAAGATGGGGCACAAATAACTAAATATAAGGAAATTGGATATGTGCAAAATGGGAAAATCATTGAAATTAAACCAAATGTTGGTTATACCTTAATGCCAAGCACAGAAAAAGGAAATACTTTAATAATTGATTTTTCCACAGCCTCGCAATTTATAGCAAAAGGAATTTTAACAAGTTTTTTGGGTAACGAACCTTTCCAGTATTTTATAGAAAGCCAATTAAAGAATATTGAAGACAATGGAATTTATATATTATTTTATAATGAAAACAATCATAAAATAACTATAAGTCACAATCTTCTAGGACTGAAAATTGGTGATGTAACTTATCAAAAACTTGTAAATTTAGAAAAAGAATGCAGAAAACCTTTACGTTGAGTCGCTTCTACTTCATCTTTACTACATTAGCTACAACACCTGTAGAGGAAATGGATACATACGAGTAGAGATAAAAATAGCAGATTCTTATTTAAATAGAGTTGTTCAATGAAAAAAATACTAGTTGCTTTGCTTATATTTACATTTAATGTATTTGCTAAACAATTTACTCTTGTAAATCAAACTCAATTCACAATCCAACCATTTCTTGATCCTGTTAAAATTACAGGCAATTTACCTAATGGAACTTCTATTAATAAATATACTATTCCAGGGTATATCAAAAATGGTCAAATTATATTTCTTCAACCTGATCATAAACTTATCATAGTACTTACAGAAGAAACCAGAGACAATTTAAATTTTGAATTTTATACAGCTACAAAATTTAAAGTAAAAGCAAATTTACCTAACAATTTTGGTTTTGGCCAAATCATTGACAGTGAACCAGTAGAGATTGAAGATAACGAAATTTATATATTATATTTTGATGAAAATGATTCTAAAATAAGAAGTTTTAAGCTTGCAAAATCTGGTAAAGTTGAAAATGTAGAAACATACACAAGTTCTATATCTTCAGTCGCTTCTAATTCTCCTATAAAAACATTAGAAGACCAAATAAAAGATGCAGACTCTTATTTAAATTAAAAATTAACCTTCGTTTTCTATCTCTTGATTATCTAAAGATTCTTGGAGTTGCAAAGCTTTTTCAATCAAAGATTCACGTTTGCCTGAGAATTCAGGCTTGGCAGCAAAATACGTATTTAACAATGAATACAAATCCATATCAACTTTCATATTTTGTGCTCTATTCTGGCGGGTTTCAAATTCACGTATTGGTATAACACCAACGAGATACATAGCTTGCTGACAATTTTCTTGAATAATGCGCAAATTAACATTATCTGTTACGCCCATTGGCAAACGATAAATAATTTTTACTACTGCCTCTGTAATATCATGTTTTAAAATTTCATTAATTAACTGTTGTGTTAAATCTTCTTCAGGCTTTAGCTGGCAATCTATTTGTATAAATTTACGCATTGGTGAAGTTATAAACTTATGCTCTGTATTCCCCTTGTCATGAATTATGATATGGCAAAAACCTTTGTCTTCTTTGCGTTCACCAAAATCTACACGTTCAATTGAGCCTGAATAAACTAGTGCCGGGTAACCATTAGGATTTAAATTTTGATATCTATGCAAATGCCCAAGTGCTACATAATCAAATGGTGCAATTGCCAATTGAGATGGCATAAACACCGGATCATTACCAAAAATTGCACGTTTTTCTGAGCCTGAAAATATGCCTGAAGTTACAGTTAAATGGCCTGTTAAAATTGCAGGTATTGCTGGATCTAATTCAGTCGCAAATTTTTCTATTAAGTGTGCTACATTTTGTGAAATACATTCAGTAATTTCTGTTGCAGTTTTTAATACATGCTTAGTGTTAATTGATATATTATTACGTGCTGGCCATGGGATTCCAACTATTTGTATGGGCCCATTTTTTGTATTTACAACAAAAGATTTAGGTTTAGATACTACATGAAAACCATCTATTGGAATATTACCAAAAACATCTAGCGAAGTAGCTTTGCCAAAACTTAATGGATTGTCATGATTACCAACAACTATTATTACAGCTATTCCTGCTTGATATAGCCTGAATAAACATTTCATTAGAAGTTTTTGTTGGGTAGGGCTTGGGTTTGCTGTTTTATATGCATCACCTGCAAAAACAAATAGATCTACATTTTGTTCTATCGCATAATCTATGCAAGCATTTAATGCACGTTCAAAATCTAGCAAACGAGTATGCACCCCTGTTTGGGGGTCTATCTTGCCATAATTTTCTACACCAAAATGTATGTCTGCCGTGTGAATAAAACTTATCATGTATCTTATTATACTTTATTCTGAACTTAATGTATCTAGTTCTTCAGAATTTACTAAATCTTCAATTGCAACTTCATCACGAACTGCAAAAACTATATTTTGCTTATTTTTATCTAATAACTTCTTTGCATAGTCTTCTTTATTTATTTGCCCGGCACGTGCAATCGCAAGCGCATAATCTGGTACATTTTCTGTAATTACAGAACCCGCCGCTGTAAATGCATTATTACCAATGGTTACAGGGGCTATTAAGCAATTATTGCTACCAATAAATACATTGTCTTTAATTATAGTACGCTGCTTTAAAATGCCATTATAATTGCAAGTAATAGTGCCAGCGCCAATATTTGTATTTGCGCCAACTTGTGTATCACCTAAAAAAGATAAATGCTTAGCTTTGCTATGATCACCAATTTCACTATTTTTAACTTCTACAAAATTACCAATCGCAACATTTTCTTTAACGATTGTATTTGTATGTATATGTGCAAAGGGCCCAACATTAGAATTTTTACCTATTGTTGAATTTTTGACAATAGTATGTGAACGTATAGTAACGCCCTCTTGCAAAATTGCATTATCTAAAATCGAAAATGCCTCAATTTTACAATTAGCGTCTATTGTTGTTGTTCCATAAACTTGCACACCGGCACCAATATTTGTGCCCGGTTCTATTTTTACATTTAAATCTACATGGCAATTTTGCGCAAATGCAAATCTAACACCACGTTCCATCCAATGCTTTATAATTTCTGCTCTTTTAATTTGCTCTGCTGCCCATAGTTCTTTTAGAGTATTAATCCCACGAATTATATCAACTTGCGCAGATGCAGTTTCTACTTTAAAACCTTTTTTGCTAGCAATATTAATTAAATCGGTAATATAAAGCTCGCCTGTCACTTTGCTTTTAGAAATTTCATTAATGTTTTTTTCTAAAAAATCTTTTCTAAATAAATAAATCCCTGCATTAATACAACAATGTTCTGAATTTTCGCGAGTATCATCTTTGGCTTCAATAATTTTTATACTTGAACCTTCTTGAATTACTCTGCCATAGGAATTTAAATCTGGATCGATATTATGTGCTACAACAAAACTAATATCAGCATTTTGTGCAATGTGCTTTTTATATAAGGTATCTATACAATCGGCTGTAACTAATGGCATATCACCATTTAAAACTAAGATATGGTCACGCTCCCAAAATGTTTGCGTACACATTAATGCATGGCCTGTGCCAAGTTGTTGCTCTTGATGAACAAAGTTTATTGGTTCCGCATGATTATTTTTTACTGTCGCTTCTACTAATTCACGTTTATACCCTACCACTACAGTTGTTTGAACTTCAAAACCACTGAGCAATTTTGTGATATAAAGAATCATTTCTTGGCCACAAATTTTTTCTAATAATTTTGAATGATTTGTTTTAAATCGACTTGATTTACCGGCTGCCAAAATAATTGCTTGTAGATTGTTTTTCATTTTAATTAAACCTTTATTTAAAAGAGATTTAAGAAAATCTAACATAAATAAAGATTATCGTCTAAGAGATCTTGCTTAAAAAAAATTCCCCCAAGTTACTGGGGGAATTTTTTTAATATAAATTAATTCAATTACGCTTGTACGTGTACCTTGCCGCAAGTCACACAATGTACTTTATGGCATTTAATACACAATTTCTTTTGATCTTGTGTAACAACTTCACCATTACGTTTAATTTCATCTAATGCATTTTCCACTAATTGTTTTTGAGTATTAGCATCTAATGAATCACATTTTGCTTTAGCATCTGCTATAAACTTATTAGCATCCACACAAGCTCTATTTGCTTGTTTTAGTTTAAATTTAGCAACTGCTTTTTCATATTCTAAATTCTCTGCATCAATGATTGCTTGTTCTTTTTGTAACTCTGCTTCAGTTTTTAGACCTTTAAAAGCATCTCTTGCAGCTTGTTGCGCACGTAATTTGATTAGTGCAGCTTCATGCTCTAACGTATCAGCAATTTCATTTGCCTTAGCTCTTGCTGGCTCAGATGCATTTTCTAAGTTTCTGTTTGCTATTCTTAAAGCTTTATCGGCATTAATTTTTGCAATAACTGCTTCATATTCCAGATTATCCGCAACATCATTTGCTAGATCTTGTTCTAACTGTAATAGAGTCTTGTTAGATACAATATTTCTAGCTGATTTTTTTGCTTTTAATTTTGCAGCTGCAGCTGCTTCTTTTAAGTTATCTGCAACTTCTTGTGCTTTTTCTTGAGCTTCTTGATTAGCATGTTTTATATTATTAGATGCTGATCTTTGAGCTTGCTGTGCTTTAATTTTTGAAACAGCTGCTGCATATTCTAGATTTTCTGCAACTTCTTTTGCCTTATCTTGCGCTAATAATTTAGCATCAGTAATTGCTAAAGCAGTAGATCTTGTAGCTTTTAAAGCATTATACTTAGCAACAGCAGCTGCATATTCTAAATTATCAATCGCTTCTTGCGTTTTTTCTTTTGCTAAATCTGATACAGCCTGAGTTGTTTCAGAAACCTTTTTACCAGCTTCTTTTAGATTTTCTTGAATATTATCTACTACATTTGAATGTAATGGAACAAATAACAACCCTGTTAAGCTCAAGTTTTTTAAAAAATTTTTCATTTTTTATCCTAATATTTTTATTTAATAATAAATTCTATACTTAATATATTTTTATTAACTCTTTATAATTCCACAAATCTCTTTAGCTTCTTCAACTATTACATCAGCCACTTTTTTAGTGTCTTTTGCTATTACTGCGCCAATTTTCTTTGCTTTGCATGTAGCAACTGCACATTTACATTTTACATTATCTGCAATATCAACTGCTGTTTCTTTTGCGTTATGTGCTGCATGATTAATATTTCTTGAAATATTTTTTTGAGCCTCTTTAGCTTTAAGTTTTGCATATACTCCTGCAGCTTCAATATTATCTACTACATCTTCAACTTTTTCTTTGAAAGTCTGAGATTTAGTTTCATAACTTCTTACTGCAGCTTTTGATGTTTCATGTGATTCATGTTGGGCTCTAATAGCTTTTAAATCTGGGCTATTTCTAACTTCAACTGCTTTTTCATCTGTTTCTTGCGAAAATTGATGTATTTTTTCACTAGCTGCATCTTTTAATTCAATTGCCTTATGTTGTACTGCAACTCCAGTGTCAACTACTTTATCCTTTACTACAATACCTGCGTGTTTAACCGCGTCTGCAGCATCTATAATTGTTTCTTTTACAACTACACTGCCATCAACTACTTTGTCTTTTACCACTATACCTGCATTTTTAACTGCATCTGCAACATCTAAAGCTTTATCTTTTAACATAATGCCTCCGTTAACAACTTTCTCTTTAACAACACCACCAGCATAATTCACATTAGCAGCAATAACATTTGCTTTATCTTGAATTGCATGAGACGTATTTCTTAAACCTTCGGCTGTCGTTTTAGAAACTTCATGAGTTTTATCAGATATCTTATCTCCTGTATTAATTAAACCTTGCCCAGCTGCAACTGTGACTTGTGCAGTTTTGTCACCAGCAATATCTATACAATCTTGAACTTTATCAAAACAATCAGGATAAACTGCAAATGGCACTAACAAAGCTAAACTTAAAAAAATATTCATCTTGTATCCTTATCGTTTTAAAAAAATTAATTTATTATTGCTTGATTTTCTGCTCTAAAACTTCTTTTTCACATTCTATATCATCTTTAGCATCTGCTGCTTTGTCTTTAACAAAAGCAACACCATTTTTGCAATTTCTAATAGTTTTTCTTGCTAATTTTTTGGCATCACGTTTTGCTTTAATTGCATTTAATTCAACGCTATCAACCAATTTATTTGTGTTCTTATTTATTTTATTTTTTGCTTGATTTACTTTCATTTTTGCTTCAGCATTTTTTCTTCTAATGTTTTCAGCAGTAATTCTCGCTAATCTTTGGGATTCGTTACCAATTTTCTTACCACTAGTTTTTAATTTCTGACCAGCCGCAATAGTATTGGCTGAAATTACTCGCCCAGTATTGGCAATTCCATTTTGAATCTTATTAGCAGAATCAGCATAAACTGATATAGGTAATGTTAATAACAGAGCTATATTTAATAATAATTTCATAATTAATCCTAAAATTTAAAAGATAATAATGTTACTGGCCTGAACAAGGCTGTTAATTAGTGTATTTCAAATTAAGAATCTTTTATTGAATTAAAAACAATAAAATATAATTAAATAACTAGTAAAATAAATATTGAATTATTTATCTAACCCAATGACGGATTCTCTAATTTGAATACACTAAATTTTTTATTTAAAATTTATCTACAAGATTTACACGATTTATGTTTGGCAATATTGTAATTATATTCAATATCGTCAGAAACATCCTGAGCTGTGTTTTTTACTGCCTGTGAAGCATCTTTTATGCCTTGACAAGTTTTCCTGGCAGTTTTTCTGGCTTTAATTTTTGAACATTGAGCTGCAGTTTCAAGATCAGTTGAAACTCTATTGACTGTATTTTTTGCTAGATTAGATGCATTTTGAACACCTTGTGCAGTTTTACTAGCAAGCGTATGTGAGTTATCGGAAATTGTATTTCCAACACGTTTGATACTATCGCCAACTTGCTGACAAGCCATTTGAACATTCTTTTCAATTTTATCTGAATTAACAGAATAAAGTGGTGCAGTGATAACAGATAATAATAAACTGAAATTTAATAAATTTTTCATCTTATCCCTATCGTTATAAATAATTTCCTATTTATTCTACTAGTTGAATTTAAGCTTAACAGAATTATACTTTTTGGGAAGCTTTTTTTCCAAAATTTTTTAAATTATTTAATTTTAAGACTATTCCGGAACATCGATACAACCTCATACAGGCGCTATTGCCATTTTTTTAATTTAATAATTTTTTGAAAATATTTCTTTATAATTTTGCCATATTTAGCAAGAACCGATTATCATTTAAATTGTTAATAAGCTTTGCTTTCTAAAAATTCAAAAATAAGCTAATATATTCCATATAAAAACAATGAGATTCAACCAAGGTTGCCATGATGAATACATTCCAATTCAAAAAATTACTTTTCTTATTTTTATTTTTAATCAGCGCAGTAGAAATCAGCGCAATGATAGATAACAGATATCTGCCTCTTTATAGACCAGAATATACTAGATATCCATGTAAAAAATCTGTCTTTGGCTCAAACGTATTTTTCTTATTTTCAAGTGAAGGAAGATCTCACGATGGAAGTTGCGTTAAAACCCCTGAAATAAATGGAAAATATGATTTATCCAGAATTGCAAAAGCTTTAACAATAGTAGGCGAAGAAAACCCATTATCGCCACAATGGCAAACTCTAAATCGTATTCCTTGGCAGTTAAAAGGAAAGATTGAAGGTGAAGGTTTTTGGTTTGGATATGAACAAGCCATTGGTGACCTTTCGCTAGGCGTTTCGATTTATGCACTAAAGGTAATATCAAAACAAGCATTATTCTTACCAGAAGACACTATTCGCGAACTACGCCTAGGAAAAGGCGGGGAAGCGACATTAAGACAAGATCAATTATTAGCCAATAAATTATTAGGTATAGAAAGTTTACAGTTCAATAAATTTGGCCTTGCTGATATCGATTTATACGCAAGGTATGGAATAGTAAAAGATTATGTAAACAAATTTAGAAAAATAGATTTAAGTGTGACATTAGGAACGCTATTACCAACTAGTCCCAAATTAAATATAAATATCCCCTCATCAATTCCTTTTGGTGGTAATGGACATTACGGATTATATGGAAGAACCGATGTAATACTTGAACTTAAAGATGACTTAACTGTCGGATTTTGGTTAGAAGTATGCAAACGTTTTTCTAAAAATCAAAAAATGCGCTTACCTGTAAATAATGAATTAATAGATTATGGCGCATTAATTGCCGATATACGTGTAAAACCGGGGGTAACTGTAGGATTTCAACCTTTTGTGGCATTAACAGATATACAAGATGGTATTGGCATTAGAGCAGGATATACTCTTATTCATCACGATGAAGATCAATTGACTGATTTAAGAAAAGATAAAAAAATTACTATACCCATTGAAGAAATTGCAGATAGATCAGGTTGGTTAACACAATATGTAAACCTTAGATTGATGTACGATTTTTCTAAAGCAGTACACAATAGAACGATTACACCATTGTTATATATTGATTGGGATATGCCAGTAGGTTTATTTGAATCGCGTAATATTGGCCAAACAAATAGAATATCTTTAGGTTTTGAATTTAATTTTTAATTAAAAAAAAGAGCATCATGATAAAAAAAAATTTCACCAGATTTATACCAGCAAAGCAGCTTTTTAGTTTTTTTTCTAATGATATGGCAATAGATTTAGGAACGGCTAACACTTTAGTATACGTTCGCAATAAAGGCATAATATTAGACGAACCTTCAGTGGTTGCTGTAAAAGCAGGAACTACTACAGTATTAGCCGCAGGGAAAGCCGCAAAAGAAATGCTTGGCAAAACGCCTGAAAGTATTGTAGCATGTAGACCATTACGTGACGGTGTTATTGCAAATTTTGAATTAGCAGAAAGCATGCTTAGATACTTTTTGCGTGCTGCTAATAATAACCGTAGATCATTAGTTAGCCCTAGAATGATAATTGGAGTACCTTCAGGGATTACTCAAGTTGAACGTAGAGCTGTTGAAGATTCTGCAAGGCAAGCTGGTGCGCGTGAAGTTTATACTATTATGCAACCAATGGCGGCAGCAATTGGCGCTGGTTTACAGGTGCAAGAACCAACCGCTAGCATGATAATTGATATTGGCGGTGGAACTACTCAAGTTGCAATAATTACATTAAAGGATGTAGTTTTTTGCAGATCTGTACGTGTAGGTGGGGATGAAATGGACCGCGCTATAGTACAATATGTTAAAAGAAAATATAATCTTTTAATTGGTGAAAGAACTGCTGAGATAGTTAAAATAACTATTGGCACTGTAATGCGTGATTCACCTATAGAAAGCATGGAAGTCAAAGGTAGAGATTTAGTTACCGGAGTTCCTAAAACTATTATTCTTTCTAGCGCTGAAGTGAACGAAGCTTTACTTGAAACCATTTCAACAATCATTGATGTTGTGCGCGTAGCATTAGAAAATACTCCGCCTGAACTTTCTTCTGATTTAGTTGATAAAGGTATCGTTATGGCTGGCGGTGGAACATTATTACGCGGCCTTGACACACTTATTTCTCGTGAAACAGGATTACCTGTTAGACTTGCTCAGGATCCTTTACTTTGTGTTGTTAAAGGTGCTGGTAAAGTATTACAAGAATTGGACTTTTTTAAAGAAACATTAATGAAATAAATTAAACAGCAAATTAAAATGAGCATGTTATCAAATAATAACATGCTCATTTTTGTTAAATAGGTTTTTATGCAAAATTATTTTTTAGCCCTACATTTACTTTTATTATCAACATCAATATTCGCCAGCGAAAATAATTATATTGTTGATCCAGGTGAGCCAGAAATAGTTACATTGCATAATTTAGATGAAAATATTTATGAAATTAAACGTGTACCTAAGGGCCAAGAAAAAGAACAAAGATATTTATCCACTAACGGGAAAGAATTGTTTATTCATATTAATCAATTTGATTTTGAATCTTTAAAAGTAGCTTGTAACTTATTATTAAATGAGCATTTTAAACTTACACAAGATGATTTAAATTATAATTTTTTACAGTTTTTTAGTAGATGGAATTCTTCCAACTTTCAAAATTTACAAAATTATAATCAATTAGATATGTTATTTGTACATTTAGTTAATTTATTTATTAGACATAATGTAGATGTAAATTGCCGCACACAACATTTAGAAACCCCATTACTTTTGGTAAATATATCAGATAAAGTACAAAGATTTTCTACTACAAACATAGAATTCAATTATCTTTTAACTAAAGCTCCTGGGATTATAATTGACGCTTGCGATGAGGATAATAAAACTCCTTTATGGTGGACTGTTAGATGGGACAACCAAACAGGGGCCAAAATGCTTTTAAATAATAAAGCAAATCCTAATCATAGAATTGGAACGAATAAAGACTTTTCATATATCATACATGCAGCACAAACTATTGAGATGGTAAATATTTTAGTAGGATACGGCGCAAACCCACTTGTATATAATTCATTCAATGAAACCCGAAAAATGAGATTAATTAATTATCAAAAACCAGAACTTAAAGATTTTATAAATAAACTTTCTAAAATTGAAAAGAAGTATTTAAAAAAACATGCATCGGACAAACTACTTTTAACTGAAGAATCTCTCCAGAGTAGCAACTTTGCTTATTACCAATAAGCTTTTCATAGGGCCTAAAATAGGTTAAGATAATAAATAGTAACAGTTATTTTTAAAATTAAAGTTAAAATGCCAAAACAACACGATATACAAATAAAAAAGAAATATAGCCAAAACTTCCTGCGAGAACAATGGGTAATAGACAGTATGCTCAATAATGTTACTCTGGACCCAGAAACGTCAGTCTTTGAAATAGGTGGCGGTTCAGGCTTTTTAACACAATCAATTTTAAAAGCTGCTATAGCGCGCC
Source organism: Candidatus Babeliales bacterium (assembly GCA_031292305.1). Taxonomy (GTDB): domain Bacteria; phylum Babelota; class Babeliae; order Babelales; family JABDEC01; genus JARLHJ01. Next base: position 31,721 of record JARLHJ010000024.1, on the reverse strand, counting down.
TTTGGGTTTTTGAAATAGACCCTGAATGGGCAACTCACTTAAAGAAAACTTTCCTTGATAAAAAGTTAACAGTTTCAGAGCAAAATATTTTAGACTACGATTTTGCTAATTTTGAACCTAATAAACCCTGGACACTCCTTTCTAATTTGCCATATCAAATTACTTTCCCAATTTTGCATTTATTACAAAAAAATATGCATATATTACGCGAAGGTGTAATTATGGTTCAAGAAGAGGTTGGGCAAAAACTTCTTAAAACCGGTGGCCGTGATTATGGATTCCCTTCTTTATACTTCCAGTACTATTTTGATTGGAAAATGTTAGATAAGATACCGCCTACTGCTTTTTACCCTGCACCTAAGGTATTTTCTAGATTATTATACTTTAAGCCAAACTTTCACAGAGTAGAAATACCAAATGAAGACGGATTTTGGAAATTTATTAAAGTTTGTTTTAAGCAACCTAGAAGAACCTTAAAAAACAATTTAAATGGCAGTAATTACAATTTAAGTCAAATTACAGAAGAAACACTAGCCTTGCGCGCCCAACAGCTTAGTATGGATAATTTGCTAGACATCTGGAAAAAAATTAATCTTAATTAAAAATCTCAACCAAAAGCATTATCCACATTCCTATTGCCAAATAGAAATAAATATGATATGTTTATAACAATAATATTTTGGTAAAAGGAGAAATCATGACAATTATAAGATATTTATCTACCTTGGCAATCTTTTTTTCTGCTTTTAATAATTATGCTGCGGAACAAAAATTAGTTAAAACTAGAACATATTCGCAGATGGAACCAGAAGATGTAGAGGGTAATGAACATGAAAAAAAACAAAAAACAGATCACAGCCCTATTATTTTCCCTAGTTTAGACAATAAACAATATAAAGTTGATTATGATATTGCTATTCAATCTAATTTATTGCAAAGAACACTAGCAAATAATCAGATAATAGCAGCATATGTTCATAGTGATATTTTAGGTCCTCTAGTTACAGCAATGGCCTTAATTTATGAATATAAAGCTAGAAAAACCCCAAAAGAATTATATGAATTAGTTCAAAGAAACTTATTTAATAAATACAATGTAGAACAATTATCTTACTTCTTTTATGCAGCACGAGTATTAGAATTTGAACTTTTAGAAAATGTATTTGCTGACAGATTTGCACAACTTATAAACCCTAGTAACGTTGAAGAATTCATGTCTTCTATACAACCTGAACATGCTTATTTAATAGAGAAATTTTATTATTTAAGATCAGCGGAATTATATCCTAAGTGTCAAAATCTATTAATCTATAACAGCCAAAAACTAAGAAAAGCATTTCAAATAGATTCAACTGAACGATTACAAATTATACATGATGAGTTTTTCACCCAAATGAATCTTTCTATTAATGATTTATTAGACTATCAAAAAAACATACATATAAATGAACAAGGAACTTTAGATTTATCTAATTTATTTTTAAGCAATATAAATGGATTAAAAAGAATTACAAGCATGGGATGTGTGATTAATCTATTACTCAATGATAATTTATTAACTGATTTAGGCGACAATTTACACTCATTAGAAGATCTGGATGTCTTGCAATTAAATAATAATTTTTTAACCGATTTAGGCAATAGTTTTTATGGATTAAATATTTCTTCATTAAGTTTAGCTTATAACCAAATAACTGAATTAGATGATAGTTTAGATCCATTACAAGAACTTAAATTTCTAGATCTAGATAATAACCTAATATCAATATTATCTGATAACTTAATTAAACTACGTAAACTTAATGTTTTATACATACAAAATAATAAACTAAATAATATTGTCTACCAATTACCTAAATCAATAAAAGAAATATCAATTATTGGCAATCCAGTAGTTCCTGAAGACATAGCAAAATTACAAGAAAGAGAGATAGAATATGAAATTTAATATGAAGTTATTATTCTTATTAACCTTTACATGTCTTTCTTATAGCATAGACAAATCTTTAAAATTCAATTCTCCTAGAGTTTTAGATCATATAATTAATTTTCAAGTAATTAATGAAATGGGTAATGATAAAGTTTTTGGTTATCATTATTATCAACCTAATTCTATTGAATCTAAAAAAAATATTAAAATCTGCAAAATTAATGCAAATTTATGGATAGCAACTGCTGATAATCATGAAAGTTATCATGAAGGCTATATAATTTATAATGGGCAGTGGATTGATCAAAAAAGCTTTTTTCCATGTAATTGGTCTAAAGAACAATTAAAAGCAGCTTTATCAACTATTGAACATGAACGCGTTATAGAAATTAACAATAATGAATTTGAATATGAATTAGAAGAACAAACTTTAAAAATTGTTTTATCTAATTATGCCCGTATTAAAAAATCTTTTATTAAAACTATTTTCCCTATAATTGATCGTTTTACGGTAATTGATCGTAATGATTTAGAAGATATTGCAAAAGAACAAAAAAAACAGATTATAAATATCCCACAACAAATTTCTAATTTTAAAGATATTAAGTTATCTGATATTGAAGATGCTGTTTCAAAATCTAAAATTGAAAAAATTTATGAATTATTAGAATGTGCAAACAACACAGATATAGATGCAATTTCACAAGAAATTCTAACCCAGTCAATCTCACATTATAAATCTGATTATTTTGTTTTTGCTTTAGACTTAGGCGCACAAGTAACTCCAGCAAATTTAATTAAATTGGTCTCTAAAAGTATTGATGATTTTTCACGTGCTAAAATGCTTAGTTGTTTACTAGAAATAAATAAATCAATAACTATAGATACCAATATTTTAAAATTAGCTTTAAAGGCTAAATCTCCACAGATTTTAGAAGTTTTAATAAGAAATTTTGCATATTGGAACAAACTTACAACTATTCCTGGCGATATTAAAAAAGACCCTATTGCAAACCCTATTATTACAAAATATGAAGCTGAAGCTAAAAACTATTCTGATCCATTATTACATTCGGTTTTTTATAATAATGAAATACTAGTTAAAGAACTTTGTCTAAATGCAACTGAAACTAAATTAAACCAAGCATTAGAAATTGCGCAAGAAAATATTGAACTTATAATTCAAGAAGAGCTCGAAAAACGTCAAAATATTGAAACTGCAAAAAAAGAAGCTCTGAAAAAACAAAAAAAAGAAGAAGAAAAAAAGGCTTTTAACAAGTTTATAGACATTTTTAAAGCAGCTTTAAACAATACTAATCCATACATTGAATTCACCACTGAAGAAATAGAAATTATTAAGCCTTTTAAAAATAAGGTATTAAATGAACGCAATGAAACACCTTTATTAATTTGCGCTTGGCATGATAAATATAATAACCCTGAAGATTATAGCAAAAGACACAGTGGCGGCAAAGTAAACTTAGTAAAACAATTATTAGAATTAGGTGCAGATATTGGCCATACCAATTCTGATAATAAAGATGTTTTAGCTTTAGCATTTGAACATGATAATTTCAAAATTATGGACTATTTGCTAAATGAGAATACATCGCAAGCAATGAAATTTATATGTAACTGGTGGTCAAAAAATTTAAAATATAAAGATACTGACAAGCTACTTTATTCTGAATTTATAAGGTATCAATACCCAAGAGAAATTTTTATACCTTGGTTTTCTGAGATTATTAAATTTAAAAATTATGATTTAAACGCTTTTAAAGAAACAATTAAGTCATTAACATACGAAATTCTTATTGATGTAAATAAATTATTAAAAGTTGCAGCAAAAGCAGATAGAAAAGATATAGCTGAAGAATTAATTAATTTAGAAGCAGATAATATTGAAGAAGCTTTAGAATTTGCACCAAAGGAAAGTGTAACTTTTGAGCTATTAAATAATATTGTTAAAGCAAAAGAAGCTGCACAACAAGATAAATTACGTGAAGAGCAAGAAAAATTAAGCAAAGAAGAGCAAGAAAAAGCAGATAAATTGGCACAAGATAATAAATGGACGCCATTAATTAGAGCCTTACTTGAAAATAAACCAGATGCTGAACTAATAGCCTTAATTAACGATGATGAAACCGATCTAAAATCTACTGATATCAATGGCCATGATGCATATTATTATGCACAAGAAAAAAATAGGAAAAATATTGCTGAAAAAATTTATTATAAAATAAATTCAGCAAACTGGACCGACTATGAAAAAGCTGCTTATAAAAATGATAAAGATAAATTTACGAAATTAATTAGAAAGAACCAACCTATAATTATTTTTAGAGCTGAAATTACACCTGACCTGAAAAACATAGATTTATATATGAATTTATGTAACCCGAAAAGTAGTACTAATGACAAAATAGATCTTGCAATATCAATTATGACAATTAAAACTTTAAATACAGATCTACAAATAAATACAGATTTGTATGAAGAACTTATGATCGTTTACCAACAATTGTTATCAGAAAAAGCTATATCTGAAGAACAAAAAATCTTAATAAGTTTTAATATAGCGCTCATAAACTGCAAACAAGATTTTACCAAAAACCACTCTATCAAAGTTTTTCAAGAAATTATAAATCACAAAAATCCTTATGCTAAACAGTTTAAGATTGCATCAAAGTTACACTTAATAGATTTATATGAACAAGCTGATGATTATGATTTAATAGAAACTACTGCACAAGAAATTTTAAGCGATGAACTAACAACGCAAGAACAAAATATAGTCGCAAAATCTATATTAGCAGAAATTTATTATTCTAAAAAAGATGATAAAAATACTGCACAGAAACTCTTTGAAGAAGTTTTAATCCCTTTTAATGCAAGGCATTTAACACAACAGCAAATTGGTGCAAACAAATATTATTTAGCAACTATATACAATTTTAAACAGATTAACCCGGAAGCAGTTATTACTTTACTAGAAGATTCAATTGAAAATGAAGAGACTTCTGTAACTATTAAAGAACAGGCCATTCTGAAATTAGACGAATTATATATGTCTGATAAAGATAAGTTGTTAAAATTATATACAAACATATTACATAAATATAATTTTTTATCTGCAATATTCAAACATGAGTTTTTAAAAGCAATAATGGGAATTTATCAAAATAAAAATGATCATCAAAGTCTTTATAAATATGTTCATAAATTTATAAAATCAAAACTTACTAATGACAAAGACAGATGGGATTCACACAGAATATTAGGAGGCATATGTTTCCAACTAAAGAAATTAGAAGAAGCATGCAATTCTTTAACAATATATTTAACAGAAGCTGAAAAACATAATGCAACCCCTGATTATTTAATGGATGTACAAATTCTGCTGGCAAACATATACGCAGGATGTGTTTATAATCTCAATGAACCTAGTGTAAATAATATAGAAAAGGCATTTGATTTATGCATAGAATATTTATCTATGGAAGTAAAGCTTAATCACCAACCTAGTACTGGACGTACAAAGCTTAAAAAAGAAACTTTATTGAAAATATTATCATCAAATATAAGTTCTGAAAAACATTCAGCTTATATCAAAGAACTTTCAAAACCTGAATATGCGCAATATATACCAGAAGAAGTTAAAAAACAATTAACACCACGTTTAATGTTACAAGAAGTGAACTTAGATGATTCTTCAACTGCACAGTCACATTTTGATATGGCACAACGTTGTAGTTTAAAGAAAGATTTTAAAAATGCGATACACCATTTAAATGAGTGTTTAAAATATGAACAAACTAATAAAGCATTATGCTTGACCGCGCAATGTAATTTAGCACATTTATATTATGTCTCTGAAGAATTTGATTCTAGTTTTCTCAAGTGTATAGATATTTTATCAAACAATGAACTTGAAAATCAACAAATTATTACAAGTAATATACATAATTTATTGGAACAAATTATTAATAAAGAAAATGATCATTCAAATTTTATTAATTATTTAAATAAACTTTGTGATGATAAATTTATTAAAGAACGCAACCAAATAGTCGCTAAATTAAATGCATTAACAACTTGCACTAAAAACCTGCAAGTAAGAAGAGAAATATTAACAATTCTAGCCTTTATTATAAATAAAGACAATTTAAAACAATTATTAAGTAGGTTAAATTTCTTAGATGACCAATTTTTATTAACACCTAATTCTGAAAGATTAATTGTAATAATGCTTTCAAATTTAGTAAGCGAAATAGCGCCGAGTGACATTGGTAATTTAGAGAAAATTTGTGCCATAATTCTAAGTAATAATATTTCCGAGGCATTAAGGGAATTTATAATAAAGCTAATAAAAAATAGTTCTTTAGCAGATATAAACATTACTAGGCATATACACCAACAATTAAGATTATTCTTGCAAGCGCGACATAAAAATGAAATAGAACCAGCTAAAAAATACCTAGAAGATGTCTTACAAATCAAATCTGAAAATTTTAGAATAAACAGGAATTTATTAACTGTTAAAACAGAATTAGCTGACATATGCACTACAAATGATCATCTACGCGCATTTATATTATGCTGTGAAGTTCTTCAAGACGATTTAGTCGCTGAAAATGATAAATCTAGAGTGCATGGTTGTATTTTGAAAATATTTGAATATTTAGGCAACTTAACATTTAATTTAAATGTAGAAAATCTAAATATTTGGGTAAGCTTACTTAGTTATAGTGAAGCTATTTTAGATAATGGATATTTCTCAGCCGATACCAAGAAATTTATTATAGCTTTCTTAGAAAAAACCATCAAAGAACATCCCCATATTCCTGATAATAATATTAGAGCAACAATACACCATAGATTAGCAGCTAGCTATAGAACCTCAAACGACGATAAGATGCATAAACACTATACATTATTTCTCTCACTTGTATGCACTAATCCCGATTTAATAAAGGCACAAGAATACCTGCGAGCAAAATTTAAAAATAAACAGATGGCATTGCCTGAATCTAAGGATGAATAAATATAATTAATTAAGAGGTAAAAATGAAAATCAAATTATTAATACTTATAGTATCTTTCTTTTTTTTAAACTCTGCCGAACAAACTGTTCATTTAAAACCATACTTTGGTTCAAAGAATGTTTTGAGCCATATTACTGATTTTAAAATAGATAAAAATACTGGTAAGGTTAAAGGCTTTCATCATTATATTCCTGCTTCAGTAGAAAAAACTAAAGATAGCCTTACGATTTCTAAAATAGACTCTAATTTATGGATTGTAACTGATAGTGATTGTAATGATTACCACGAGGGTTATATTATACATAATGGGCAATGGATTGACCAAAAAAGTTTCTTCCCTTGTGCTTGGACTAAAGAACAATTAAAAGCTACTTTAAGTTCTATAGTATTAGAACCACAAAAAAAACTTGCCCATAAACTCGATTATGAAATTGAGCATATTCTTGAAAATCAATGCTTAAAAATTGTAGTTACTAATTTCTCTGACATTAATAAATCTTTTATAAAAACTATTCATCCAATTGTATTATCTAAAAAAATTGATGAAGTTGATTTAAAGGAAATAGCTCAACAACAAGAAAAAGAATTAAAAAAAGCAAAATTAGAAGCTCCTGTAAATATTTCTAATGTACCAGATATTAAACCATCTGAAATAGAAGATAATATTTCTAAAAATACTGATATTGATTATTTTTATTACAAAATATTATCAGCAGAAAATGACCAAATATTTACCGTTGCTAAAGAAATTTTATTACAAGCAATAGGCCATTATAAGTCAGATATTTTTGATATTGCATTACCTTATGTAAAAATAACCCCTGAAGAAATTTTACTTAGACTTGTAGCCAAACCACGTGATGATAAATTAGCCCAAGAACGCGCTAACATGATCAAATTTACTTTATTACACAACCCAGATTTAGAAATTAGTGATGATATTTTAATTAAAGCTTTAAAAGCCCAATCAAAAGAAATATTAGAACCTTTAATACGTAATTATGCTTATTGGAATAAATTAAATTTAATATCTAAGAAAGCAAAAGAAGATCCAATAGCAAATAAAATAATTATAGATTTTGAAAAACAATCTAACAAAGATCCATTACTAAATGCAGTTTATTTTGGCAACTCAAAAATAGTGGCTAATTCAATTTCCAATATTACTGATATAAAACTAGCCAAAGCTCATGAATTGGCAATTGAAAGACAAAATGGAACTGAAGATATAACAAGAACAGAAATTGCTAAACGTCAAGAAAAAAAACAAGCGGAAAAAGATATAGAAAAAGCAAAGAAAAAAGCAGAAAAAGATATAGAAAAAAAGGAATTTATAGAATTTTGCACTTGGTTTGCAAAAGTTGTAGGTGAGGAAAATCCATTAGTTAAATTTACTGAAGAACAATTAGTTTTAATTGAAAAATATAAAAACAAAGAACTTACTTCTAAAGGCACTACTCCTATTTTATCTTGTATTTCTAAAGGTAAATTATTATTAGTAGGTCAATTACTAACTCTAGATGTAGAAATTTATTGCAAAACTTATGGTGATCAAAAGCAAATAATCACAAATGATGTTATTGATTTTGCATTAACAAAAATAATCGAACAACCTGATAACGAAAATTATCAGAAAATTATGAAACTTCTATGCAAAAGCTCTAAAATCAATGTGGTAAATATTATTCAAAATTGGATAACAACAGAAACCGGATTTAAAAATTGTTTAATTTTTTTAGAAAAATATCCACAATACTTTTGGCCTTGGTTTGATCTTGTTATAAAAGATAAAAAACATTTTACGTTAGAACGTTTCAAAGCTTTAGCATCATTTAAAGATGATTTACTAAGGACGGTTGATAAAGATAATAAAAATATATTAATTCTTGCAGCTCAAGCTAATCAAATTGAAATAGTTAAATATTTATTAATGTTAAAAACACCTTATATCTATGAATATAATAAAAAAACTATTTCTGTTTTTGATCATATAACCAAAGATAATCAGACGTTTGAACTTCTTGATAAACTTGAAATAGAACGTCAAAATAAAATTCAAGCTAAAAATCTTCAGCTTAAAAAAGAACAATTAGAAAAAGAAGCTGTAGCTAAACAAAAACAAGCTGATGAAACTGCCCAAAAAATGGGTTGGACAGCTTTAATAAGAGCAATTCATGAAGAAAATAAAAACAATATAATTCAAGAACTTCAAACTGTAGTTGATCTTCACGAACTCTACAAAGCAGAAAAGTTAGCATTGGCTAATAATAAACCCGCAATTGTAAAAACTATAAAGACTAAAAAAAATGATTTATTAAAAAAACAATTTAATGAATTAAAATTTACTAAAAAAATAGTTAGTGATATCGATATACCAATTGACTATTTGTTTGAATTAGCTGAATTATATGATTCAAATGATCTCAAATTTTCTTATCTAGCGGCTTATAATATCCAAGACTTCATCCAGGAAGAAACTGTAGTTGCAGATTTAGAAATGGCAATATCAATATATAAACAAATTATACATAATGGCTCAGAAGACCAAATAATTAGAGCAAAGTTAAAATTAGTAGAATGCTACGCAGATTTAAATAATAAAGAAAAAGCAAAAGAACTTTTAATGGACACAATTGAAGCTGGAGATCTTTATGAAGAAATATCTCTTGAAACAAAAATCATTCTAATATACCTTACAAATATTGAAGATCATAAAACAGATTTAATAAGCTATCTTAGAGTATTACTAACGAATCCAATTTGTTCATTACAACAACAAATGAATATTAAATTCGCACTCGCACATGTTATAGAAAAATCAAGATTCACAGAATCACCAATTACCGAAGATGAGCAAAAAAAATTAATTAATGATGCTAAAGCATTATTTAAGGAAGTAAGAGAAAATTCAATAATTCCATCTCAAAAAATACAAGCAAATTATGAATTTAATAGATTTTATGATGATTTACTTAAAATAGACTACGAAATATTTTTAAATGAAATTAATGCTCCACACCAAAAAGCTATAGTTACAATGGCATTAATAGCGAAATTACACACAGCTAAAGAATACAAAAAATTACAATTATATCGCAAACAAATGCTAAAGAGTTCATATGTTTCTAATATCAAAAAGGCAATAATAATATATGAAATTGCAGTAGATTACCTACATTTAAAAAATAATAAATATGCAATTAAATATTTCGAAAAGTATCTTGAAACTAAAGAAAAAACTCATGAAATTCCCGCAAAACATTTACTTTGCGAACTATACATTATTGAGCCTGATGCAAATATTCTTAAAAAAACGTTCGAATTTTGCCAAGATATTTCAGCCTCCTATTTTAAATGTTTTGATATTACCCCCACAATTAAAAGTATTTTAACATCTAAATTATTAACCCAAGATGAAATTAACACTATTTGCGTTCAGATCTTAGAAAATCCAAATTTTTCAGACGAAATTAAAGAATTCGCAGATCAAATCTATAAAGAATCCCCGATAAAAGAGTCTGATGAAGTAACTGAAAAAAAATATATCGAAATAAAGGAATTGTGCGAAAGTGCTGCAAAGGATAATTCATCTGAAGAAGCTATTAATTTTTTGGAAAAAGCATTAGAAATTGAATCTGATTCATCTAAAATTCAAGAATTGCAATTATCAGCTGCAGAAAGTTTAGTGAAATTATATTTTATAAAAAAAGTAAATTACTACAGAATATCTGAATTGTGTTCGCTAATACTAAATAGTCAACACCGCACAGACCAACAAAAACAATTTACCAAATTTTACGCTGGTGAAATAATGAAACCTTCAACTGAGTTAACTTTAGAAAATTTACAACCTCATTTTGATTTCTATGAAACAGTTTTAAATAACTTGGTCACGCCTGCATCTACGATACCTGTTATTATCATATTATTAAAAAATTTATTAAATGAGGACCTTGCAGATAATAATATAATAGCTAATATTTATTATCTATTAAGTCATAAAAACACCGCATTAGAAAAAGAAATAGCAAAAAAATATCTGGATAAATTTAAGGAAATGCAGTGTACTGATCCAAAAATAATTAAAAAGCAACAGTTGGTACTAAACATTGAAAAAAACTCAAGGTTAGGATTAGCGCATAGTTATTCTGAACCAGGACATAGTATACAGGATCATGAAAAAGCTATTAATTTGTGTATGGAAATATTAAGTAATGAAAATTCCACTGAATTAGATATTGAATCAGCAGAAAATATTATCATTAATATTCTACAAGAAGCTACTAATCGTGCTTTATTGGATCCAAGTGAAGATAATGAAAAAACAATTTTCGATCACTTTAATACAATAGAACAAATAGAGAAATTGAAAAATGGCGAACGAGTTAACAAAACTGATAGACTTATACTACATTTGATTAAAATATTAGAAAAAGTAGTAATAATATATTCACATTCAGAATGTAAGGTTTTCTTTTTTAGTTTTTTAGCAAAACTATATATTCAATTAAACTTGCTTGATTCAGCAAAAGAATGTTATGAACTGGTAATGAAGGTTAAAACTAATGAAAATGGAATATTAATAGCTAAGCAATCCGCGCAAAGAATGTTAGATAAATTCAAAGAAAAATAAATCTCACTCTATTAACTTTAATAGTTCTTTTTCTTTCTTGGCCATAACCCTATAGTCAGTATCTATAATATGGTCATAACCTAATAGATGGCATATACCATGTACTAAAAGAATTTTCATGCGTTCTTCAAAAGTTTTATTCCAACGTTCAAGATCTTCAAGAACATATTGTGGTGAAATAATAATATCACCTAAGTTTTTATCTTCCAGACAATTAGGCTTTATACGTTTGCCTGCTTTTAAATCTGTGTGATATGGAAATGATAAAATATCTGTTGGTTTATCTTTTTCGCGATACGTTCTGTTGTAATCATGAATTGTTTTATTTGAGGTTAGCCAAATACTTATATCATAATCTGGGTACCCAAGAGAGTTTAAAATCTCTTGGGTATTTTTTTTTAATTCTATAGTATCAATTTTTATTTTACGCTGCGTGTTTTTAATTAAAATCATAATTTACAAACCTACTTTTGCATCCCAAACTTCGCCAGTTTGTTCAAACATAGGGCTTGTTAATTCAGCAACTTCATACTTAATATTTTTAGATTGCGTAACACCTTTAATCAATTGCTCATAATCTTTAATTTTATTGATTAAGTTTTCATCTTTAGAAACTATAGTTAGCGTATCAATTTCAACTTTTAAAGAAAGCTTTTGTTCGGTTTTTAAACGCCTAACAGTTGAGATTAAACTAACCATTTTTTCCATAACATATGCACTTTTTTCAAAACCAAAAGCATGCTGCACTTGATAAAACTTAGTTAAATGAATTGAATTATATTCAGTTTTACGTTGATACATGGCATCAAAAATTGCATCTGTTACATAAGGTAAATATGGTGCATATAGTTGTAATAATCGCAATCCAACTTGAACAAGTGTCCATTTAGTTGCATGGACTTCTTCTTTAGTATACTTATCTGGGTTAAATAATTGATCTTTAATTATTTCTAAATAATTATCACAATAATCATTCCAGAAGAACTTTTCTACAGTATCTAAAGCTAAACCAAATTCATTCTGTTCAAAATAGTTTTGATATTTTTCAAAACAAACTGAAGCATTATGCAAAATCCATTGGTTATAAATACCAAGTCCTGAACCATCAAAGTTTTGAATGTCCTTCTCTTCAGGAGTAAAATCTTGTAAATGTTCAAACCCAAAACGTAATGCGTTCCATAATTTTGTAATTAAACGCATACCAATTTTAATTTGATCTTCTGAAAAGCTTACATCTTGACCAAGTGTACCCGATGCTGTCCAATATCTTATTGCATCTGCAGGGTAACGTGACAATAATCCATCAGGAGTCATTGATTCATTTTCTTTAGATTTTGATATTTTCTCTTTTTGTGTACTTAATACATGCCCTGAAATTACAATATTTTCCCAAGGAATATTATTATTGTGCATCCAAGATTTTACAATAGTATCAAATGCCCAAGTTCTTATAATATCATGCGCTTGTGGACGCATTGACATTGGTGCCCAAACATTTTCAAACACATTTTCATTTGGTTTTAAAATTGAATAGCAAATTTGTGGCGTCAAAGAAGATGTGTTCCAAGTATCCATAACATCTGTGTCAGGCACAATATTAGCACTTGAACACTTTATGCATTTACCATCTTTATATTTACTCTCTTGTGGGTCCATAGGTAAATCTTTAAGCTCAGGCAATAAAAATGCATTACAATCTTTGCAATGCCAAACAGGAAATGGAATACCATAAAAACGTTGACGTGAAATGCACCAATCCCAACTTAGATTTTCTACCCAATTTGTATAACGAGATTTCATAAATGCTGGGTACCAATTTATCTTTTCACCCATATCTAAGAAAGCTTGTTTATGTTCTAATATTTTTATAAACCATTGCGAAAGTTCTATATATTCAATTTCTTTTTTGCAACGTTCATGCACATTTACAGAATGTGTAATTGGCTTTTGATTTACTAAATTTCCAGATTCCTTTAATAACTCTAATATCTTTTTACGTGCATCGTGTACTTTTAAATTATGTAATGGGCCAGTAAGCTCTGTCCATTTGCCATTTAAGCCAACTGATTGTTTAAATGGGAACTTAAATTTTTTGTACCATTCAATATCAGTTTTATCACCAAAAGTACAACACATTACAAGACCTGTGCCCTTTTCTATGCTAACTTTATCATCAGCTAAAATTGGGACTTCAAAACCATAAATTGGTACAATTGCTTTTGCATCTTTTAAATGTTGATAACGTGTATCTTCGGGGTTATATAATATTGCAACACAAGAAGCTAATAGTTCCGGTCTTGTTGTTCCAATTACAATCTTCTGGCCATTTGAAGTTATAAACTCTATATCATTAAAGAAAGAATTAACTTCAATATCATCTAATTCTGCTTGAGCCACTGATGTAAAGCATGTTGTGCAATAAAGTGCAGGTTCATTTTTGCGATAAATAAAACCTGATTCTAATAATCTAATAAAAGACTCTTGTGATATTTTTCTAACTTCAGCTGAAATTGTAGAATACGTATTTTGCCAATCTGCCGAAATACCAATTTTTTGCCACAATGCTTTAAATTGTTCTTCTACTATATGGCTTTCTTCTAAACAAATTTTTATAAATTCTGAGCGTGACATTCCAAAGCCTGAAACACCACGTTTTTTTTCTACATAGCGTTCTGTTGGCAAACCATTGTCATCAAACCCAAATGGATAGAATACTGAGTATCCTGACATTCTTTTGTAACGGGCAATGATATCAGTTTGTGTATAAGAAAAAATATGCCCTATATGCAAAGTACCAGATACGGTAGGTGGCGGTGTATCTATGCTAAATATCTTACCTGGGTTATGTGCCATTGAGTAAGTTTTTTGGCTTTCCCATTTCTTTTGTAATTCAGGCTCTTGAAGTTGATGCTCAAAACGTTTTTCCATTTTATTCCAGTCTATTAGCTTAAATTCATAATTACTTAATAGATTACTTTTAAACAGAAAAATGGTCAAAATAACTCTTTAAAGCAAAGACTATGATTTTAAAGTATTTACAAGAGGTGTCTTATTTTATTAATTTTAAAATATAAAAACCAATAACTGGAGAAATTATGAATAAAAAAATGTTTATTTTACTGACATTTACAGCCTTAAATATTTATTCAGATTCAAGAATAAAATTAGAAACCGATATTAAAACAAAACTTCCAAAACTTGAAGAAGAAGATCTTCGAAAAATTGATAATGAAATTGATGAAATTATATCCTTAGAAAAAAAAATAAATACAAAAAAGGAAGAGCTTACTGAATTAGAGGGACAATTATATTTAACAAAAATAGGTGAAAATCCAAAAAACTCTATAGAAAAAATGAATTCAAAAATCAAAAAATGCAAAGATGAGATAAATCATCTAAAAGAAAAGCTAAAGAAATAACATTCAAGTTAAAATATTATTAAATTGAGTACTATTATAAATTCTCAAGCACCCCCTTTGCAATTTTAGCTTCTTGAGAATGAGGTGCAATTCTAATAATATTTTCGCAAGCAAATTTAACATCATCATATTTTTTTAAATTCATACTAATTTCTGCAAAACCAACCCAAGGTGGTAAATCGCAATCTATATCAGAAGCTGTACATGCTTGTTTAAATATTTTATGGGCTTGTTCCCAATCTGAGTTTACCAAATAAAGCTTACCTAAATTATACATAGCTTTGCCATAATGCGGTTTTAAATCTAATGCTGTTTTAAAACATTCATGTGCTTTTTGTAAATCTTGCTTGTGTAAATAAAAAGCTCCTAAGTTATTATATGCTTCCGGTTGCATATTATTAATTTTTAAACTTTTATTTAAAGTCTCAATTGCTAAATCTGTATCACCTAATACAGCATATGCACCTGCTAAATTGGTATATGGGTCATAATAGGTGCTGCCTTCTAGACGTATTGCCTTTTTAAAATAAATTACTGATTCTTTAAACTTACCTGCATTAGAAAGTTCTACAGCATAATTATTATAGGCGCGTGCTTTGCTTGGCGCATTTTGAATTATGTTTCCCCAGAATTCTATCCCTGATCGCCAGACTTTATTGCGTTGATATGTTAGGTAACCTAGTGATAATGAAATTAAAATAAGTATTATATAAAAATATTTTTCTAATAATTTTATAATCAAAATTGCAATAACAAGAAGCCAGCCAAAAGATGCAAGATATGTCTTATAATCAGCAACTAATTCAGAACATGGAATAATACTTGCACGTGGTGCATTTACAATAAAAAACCAAAGTAGCCCAAACGCAATTAAGCTAGTTTTATTGTGCTTAAGTAGATAAATAATTAAGCCCCAAATGGTCAGAATAATAATAAATGGGAACACAAAATCGAAACTAGAAAGTTGTATTAACTTAAAATCATATTCAACACTAATATTAAATGGCCAAATATATATCCATAAATAATGTAACAAAACCTTAAATTGGGAAACGCAAAATGGCCCAATAGTGATTGCTTCTTGTGCATTTTGAGTTATTATATTTCCAGGGTTATTATTGCATACATAATTCAAATTTAACATGCGCAACAAAAACCAGGGTTTGATATAAACATAAGAAGATATTATCAAAACAAAGTTTAATATCGGCAACCACAAATGTGTTTTTATCTTTTGCCAATTTGCTTGTGATACAAAAAACCAATCAGTTAATAATATTAAAAATGGGGTTGCTATTATTATCTCTTTGCTTCCTGTTGATAAGATTGTAAGCAGTGAAAATAATGTAACTAAAAAATATTTTAAATATGATTTATTATCAAAAATAAAAATAGAGCATAATAATAAGCTCATGATAAATAAAGAAGAAAGCCCTTCTAATTGCCCCTGAATGATATAAGAAATTGTTTGCGTTTGTACAGGATGTAATAAAAAAAGCGCTGTGACTAAGAATGCTATTTTTGTGCTAATATCTCTTAAATGCCTTAAGCATAAATATGTAAATAAAAAAATTAATATTCCAGTAAAAATATGAAAAAATAAATTAGCAATGCGATAATAAAAAGGATCAAACTGACTAATTTGATATAAAATTGTATTTAACCAATAACTAATCCAACGAGTACTCGATAAACAAAGATCAGTAAATTTTAAGTTTCTTACATCAAATAATTTTATAATATTTGGTCCGTCATCAAACTGAAATGCATAATGTAAAGATGGATAATAAACAATACATGTTAAAGCAACTATAAATAAAAGACCTAAAAAAATATAATTATTTTTTGACATAAAAAATCCCATAATTTTAAAATATGGTCTATTTTAACTTATTTATTCATAAATATCTAAATTTTGACGATTGAGGCTTTTTATTCTAAGCTTTGAATATACTTTTTACCACTCGAAATAAAAAATGATTAAATTAGAAACAGCTCAATTAATACAAGAACTAATTGCCTATTTAATAGCATATTTTCCAACTGTTACTTTAGCAGGTTATGTTGAAGCTTGGCTTGCAAAGAAATTTGGGGATAAAACTCCTGAATATGCAGGTTTTTTGACTTTAAATCCAATAGTACATATGGACCCAATAGGTATCGCATTTGTTGCTCTTCCGCCACATTTTGGCTTTGGAAAAAGAATGCCTATGGATTTAGATAATATTAAAAAAAAGCATAAAACAGCTAAGATTTTATTATTATTTATGTCACGAGCAATTACTCATCTGATATTAATTGTTTTGGTTTTATTGTTTTTTGGCTTAATTGGCAAACAAGCTTTAATGTATTTAGTAGAAGGCAATATTCATCCGGCAATATATTCAACATTACTTATATTTCATGCATTACTAAATTTAAATATATTATCAGCTGTTATCTATTTTATTATTGGGCTGGTAAGAACGTGTATACATTTTTTAATCCCAGACATTGAAAATCAGTCAGGCTTTATGCAACTTGCTACATTTATATTTCCTTTTTTAATGATATTAGTTCTTGGACCATACGTTGAAACTATATTACGAATATTCCTAATTAAATTTTTTGGGATTTTATAATGGATACAATAGAAAAAAACTTAGAATTATTAGTAAATGGGGCTCAACAAGTTTTACCGGCACAAGAGCTTTTAAAAAAATTAAAAAATGGAAAAAAATTAAAGATCAAACTGGGTATGGACCCAACATCACCTGATTTGCATTTAGGACATGCAGTTGTTTTACAAAAAATGCGTGATTTTCAAGAATTAGGACATGATATCATTTTTCTAATTGGTGATTTTACTGCAATGATCGGTGATCCTACAGGGAAATCTAAAACAAGACCACCACTCACTAATGAAGAAATTCAAAAAAATACACAAACATATTTTGAGCAAGTAAGCAAAATACTTGATCCAAAAAAAGTAACCGTACGCTATAACTCTGAATGGCTAAGTAAATTAACAGCCAAAGATATGGTACAAATTTGCGCACAAACTACACTTGCACAATTGATAGAACGTGAAGATTTTGCAACACGTTTACAAAACCAACAACCTATTGGTATGCATGAATTGTTATATCCATTATTTCAAGGATATGATTCAGTTGAATTACATGCAGATGTAGAACTTGGTGGTACAGACCAAACTTTTAATTTAATAATGGGCAGACACTTGCAAGAAAAATATGGCCAAGAAGCACAAGTGATAATTACTATGCCTATCTTAGAAGGTCTTGATGGCGTACAGAAAATGTCTAAATCTTTAGGTAATGCTGTAGGGCTTACTGAAACTCCTGAAAATGCTTATGGCAAATTAATGTCTATACCTGATACAATTGTATCTAAATATTATAAATTATTATTAAATAAAACAGCTGATAATAATCTCAGCCCTATAAATATCAAAAAGCACATGGCTTATGAAATTTTAAAAAAATTCTGGTCAGAAACTGATGCTAATATTGGACAAGAATATTTTGAAAATATATTCCAGAAAAAAGAATATTCAGCAGCCCAAGAAGTTATTTTACCTGCAGACACAGCTAACCCAATTTGGATAGTTGATTTATTAAGATTGTTAGATGCTATTAAAACTTCTTCTGAAGCAAAACGATTAATAGAAGAAAAAGCAGTAAGAATAAATGACGACATTATCAGCGACTTTAAAGCTCAGATTGAATGTAAACCTGGGATGATTATTAAAGTTGGCAAGCATAGAATTTATAAAATTGGATAATTAAATATTTAGTAAATAATCACAGTTAGAACAGCCGGAGGCAGAAGGGTATCTTTTACAAGTAGCGTATCTCATTGCGTTTTTAACTAAATTTCTTTTATTAAATTTACATAATTCAGACCTCGTTTTATATTTCAGGCATATTTTTTTCATTTCATTAAAATCATAATTTGATATAAATGGCAATGAATATTCTTTTTTAAGCTCACAAATACTATGCGTATTATCTGTAATTATAAGTTTTTCTAATTTAGGAACAACATCTAAAACAATATCACCAGATAGATTTTCTATAGAGTTAATAGCGTTTATAAAATATGGCACTAATGATATAATGGAAAATGGCTTTAATGGAAATTTCTCTCTATGTGACCTAGGCGCCCAACCGAAATTCCAAAATTCCATATGATTTGGATCTACATGATATTGTTTTTCTATATTTCCACATTTATTAAAAACAACGTGCGTGGTTCTAAATTTTATTTGGGTTAATTTATCGGGCAGGGGAAGGTCTTTTCTACCGAATCTTCTATGCGAAAACAGATATTTTGTTGAAAAAAAGTCTGCTTTTGGAGCTATATCACTCATTGAATAAAAACTATAAATCTTTTTAAAAATTGGATGATGAATATATTTATCTGTTTCTTTTTGAATCGGAACTGCCAATACTATTAATTCATCTATTATAAACGGCAATTCTTCTACTTTATTTGTCAGACCTTTTGCCATACTTAAAATTAAATTACCTGCATGGCTAAAACCAATAAGCCTTATTTTACAATCAATACCCTTCTTTTTAAAATCATTAACCTCATTCTTTAATGCATTATATAACTTTTTAGCATCACGCTGACGGTGTAATCTACTTAAATAACCTGACCATCCAAATGTATAATATAGATTATAAATATCAGATTTTTGATTATGCTGGTCTAATCTTGCTGAAGTTAAACTATTAAATTGATAATGATAGAGTTTTGCAATAGCGGCTGCACCATTAGACGAAGCTTGTGGATCTATTTTAATTAAGCCCTTCTTTTGCATAGGCTGGTAAGAATAAAGCTCAGTTCTTTGTCTTAAATAATCTACCATATGATAATGCTGGCTACCTTCAACACAATTGTGTGCTATTTTTTCAAAATCATATATAGTAAATGGAGTTTTAATAATCCCATGGATAAAGACATTAAGACAGACTTCTGCCTTTGTATAAACCTGAAAGACGAAAAATAAGGGTAAGAGAGCCAGAATCTTTAAATTATTATTCATCTTCTTTCTTTTACATTAATTAGATACCTCTATCTAAAAAATATAACATTTTGAACTCAAAATAATATGATTTATTCAAAGTAATGCAATTTGTATTTATTATAGCGGTTTATTAAAATTTATATCTCATTAGATGTAATTTTTTGGGTTTGCGCGCTATATAATATGTTATAATAGAAATGATTCAATTTAAGTTTTGCTAACAAAAAATAGCATTTATTCAAGACCGAGGCTACGCCTGGCTTGATTTTTGATTAGCAGATAATTTTTTTAACTGCTCTAATTATTGCTCTTGCATCAATATCCTCAAATGCTAATAACTCTTGCATAGTTCCTGAACGTGGCAACTTGGTAACAGCTAAGCATTCTACTTGTATGTTTGCATTGCGCAATTCAAACGCAACTGCTTGTCCTAACCCACCTTCGAGATAGTGATCTTCTACAGTTATAATTTTTTTATATTTCCCAACTGTTTCTAGGATAGTTTTAACGTCTATTGGCTTAACGCAATATAAATCTATAATAGCGACTTTGATACCTTCTTTTTTTAATTCTTCGTATGCTTTTAAAGCTTCATGCAATGTAATCCCTGCGGCAATAATACAAGCTTTATCTTGTGGATTAGTATATAAGACTTTGCACCCACCTATTTTGAAATCTTCACTATTTTTATAAATTATAGGCGTATCTGAACGCGTTGTACGCAGGTAACTTATTCCATCATTATAATTTGCCATTAACTCAACACATTTATATGTAGAGACGGCATCACTTGGATACAAAATTATGGAATTTGGCAATACTCTAAACATTGCAATATCTTCTAGACCCATTTGGGATGGGCCATCTTGCCCTATTGAAACACCTGCATGTGAACCACAAACACGTAATGGCGATCTTGAAATTGCAGCCATACGCAAGCTGTCAAATGCTCTACTTAAAAAGCATGCAAAGGTTGATGAAAAAGTAATTTTGCCACGGCTAGTGAGCCCTACTGCCATGCTTATCATATTTTGTTCTGCTATAAAACATTGAATAAATTTTTTTGCATCTTTTGTTTCTAAAATTTGCGCAAACGTAGAATTTTTAACTTCTGCATCTAAACTTAATAAATTATCACAGACATCATCTAACTCTACTAATGCTTGTCCATATACTTTACGTGTTGCTATTTTTTCATCTTGTTTATAGCTTGGTGTTGGTAGTGTAAATTTGTTTTTATGGTTTTCACCAAACCCATTTGGGTTTGGATTATTAAAATCCCGAACATCCTGAGCCGGTCGAAGGACACGAACGGACTTATCCCTTTCCGTTCGCCCTGAGTGATTTTGCTTCTGCAAAATTGTATCGAAGGGTGAAAGATCTTCATTTTCTTTATATTCTGCAGCTTGACTAAACTTATCATGTAATTCTTGTAAAACTTCAGGCAATTCTTCTTTTGTAAAAGCCCTACCATGAAATCCATTTTTATTTTCAGCCATTGCAACACCATAACCTTTAATGGTTTTTGCAATAATTACTATTGGCTTACCTGATAATTTTCTAACTTGATCAAGTGCATTTACAATCTCGCACATATCATGGCCATTAATAATAATTGTATCCCAGCCAAATGCTTTAAATTTTGCTTGGTAATTTTGCACATCCCAACCTTGCATAGTTTCACCTGTTTGGCCAAGTCTATTAACATCTAAAATTGCTACTAAATTATCTAGCTTATAATAAGATGCAATTTGTGCAGCTTCCCAAATTTGACCTTCACTAGACTCAGAATCACCTATAAGAACGTAAGTATAGAAATCATGTTGATCCAGTTTTGCTGACATTGCAATACCAACACCTACTGATAAACCTTGCCCCAAAGAGCCTGTTGCAGCTTCTATTTTATTAAATCTTGGAGTTGGATGCCCTTCTAATACTGAATCAAATTGACGCAATGTTAAAATATCATCTTGTGATAACACACCAACCTGTTGCCATGCTGCATATAAAAGTGGAGCTGCATGCCCTTTTGATAGTATAAATCTATCATTATTTGTGTTATGGCTATCTTGTGGATCAAAACTCATAGCATAAAAAAACAACGCTGCAACTATATCAGCAGCTGATAAACATGATGTTACATGCCCTGAACCGGCTTGCGTTGTTGATATTATTGATAAGTATCGTAATTTGTAAGCTTTATGTTCTAATAAATTTATAATATTTTTATTCATATATTCAATTCATTTTTAATGGGTTCCCATTGTTTAAGAATTTCTTTTTTATCTTTGTATTTTAGTAAATTAACGTAAATTAAAATTATTTGATTTATTTCTTTTAATTTAGTGAAATGTATTTTTTCATAATTATTTTTATACTCAAGTAGATAAAATTTTCCAGAATTTATTAATAATTCTAGGCCTTCTTTTAAATAGGTTAAGGGAAGGTCTAGGTCTTCTTTATCAAATAAACTATAATCCGGGTTAGTGTGCCCATGCATTTCATAGTATAATTCTAATTTTAGATTACCAAGCCTAAACAATTCATTTGCATGCTGTATATTGGCAAAAATATAAGAAAAAGAGCTTACTATAATCATTATTAAAAGAATTAAATTCATATGCTACTCCTTTTATTTTTTAATAATGCTATACTCAAATTAATAACAATCAATAAATTCGATCTTATATATGTCTACCAAATTTATAACCAAACTTAATTACTGGTTATTAGAAACTTTAAAATTACAACTATTTCTAAATTTAATTTCATTCATTATTTTAATCCATTGGGGTATGCCGATATCTTTAATGTCACCTATTGGCAATATCTTTTTTGCCCCTTTTATTACAATATTCTTAGTGCTTTCTTCTTTAGTGTTCTTCTGTGAAATATTAACAATTTCCAACATCTGGCTTACATATTGCTTAGAAATATTTACTAAATTCTGGCTAAAACTACTTTCTTTTAATTATGAAAGTTGGAAAATTACTTTTGCAAAGCCCCACTTTATAATATCTAGCTTAGTTATAATTTTAGCTGTATTAGCCTTAAAGCATAAAAAAATACAAAGTACTTTTACAAGAGTTATTTGCTTAATATTTATTTTTATTTTTTTACTTATTTACACAAAACTAAGCACTTGGGGGAATTCATTTGAAGTTTTAATGCATAGAAATAAGCAAATATTAATAATTTGCAATAATAATAAAGTTACTTTACAGGATAAAGGCGTTCTTGAACGAGCATCTTGGTATTGGATACAATATGATTTGGTTTCACATTTGATCAAAAAATTTGGACATTGTAATGTTGATGAACTCATTCTTAATTCAATAAATAAAGAAAACAAAAATCAGGTTAAGTTATTGTCAAAACGATGCAATATTAAAAATGTTATAGAAAAAGATACTCTTTATTTATAATTCAATTAATGGCAACGGCGAATCCATTAAATTTTCCAATGCTTCCTTTATTCTTTTAACTCTATGTGCAATCTTCAACTTATTTTTTTCTTTTAGTAATTTAAAATAAACCTTAATTGTGGAGTATATCTCTTTTACTTGTATAATAATTAATTCATTTTTAATTTCTGAAGTATCATAAACTTGTAAATAGCCTAAAGCAGAACTCGTTAAAAATTCCATGCCTGATTGTAGAAAGACATATGCGATTTTTGAATTATATAACTCACAAAAGTGTGTATAAGAAGATATATTATTATGGCCAAACTTATAACATTGCTCTGATAAATCATTTAATTGTTGATCAAAAGCGTTTAAAGCTAGAATATTAATTAAAAAAATTGGAAATAAAATATACTTCATTAGTCCCTCTTTTTTTATTAATAACATATAACTCAATATATATTCAATAATTATTTACCCAGTATCTTTTTAGTTTCAACTTTATAATCTTCAACATTAGGTTGGTCAAATGGGTTAACACATAATAAATATCCAAGAAAAACAATTTCATACATCTTAATCTGCATAAACTGGCCCAGATTGTATTCAGATTTATTTTCTATTTCTATTATACAAAACGGTCTATTGTTTTTTTGGTAAGCTATTTGCGTGCCTTTAATTATTGAGTTCATAATTTTTGAAAATTCATTAATTTCTGTATTAGTATTTTCAATAGTCACAAAAGTTGTAAATTTATCAATGGGGCCACCTAAATATAATTGCACCATGGAATGTAAATCTGTGCTACCAATGGATACTGTAGGCGTTATGCCTATGCCATCTTTACCTAAGCTTTCTGCCATTAACTGCCTGTACCATTTACCTAGATTTTCTAAATCTACAGAAAATAAAAAGGTGTCGTGAATATTAATCCCATTTTTGTAATGCTTATATAAAAGAGCGGCGCTTATTGCTGCATTATTTACATCACACTTACTAGCACCATGTAAAAGCTCTTGTATATTTACACCCAACATACTCAATGGGAATAAACCAACAGCAGACAAAACTGAATATCTACCCCCTAGATTTTTTGAAATAGTTAATACTGAACATTTTATATCTTGTGCATATTTAAATAACACAGAATCTTGATCAGTTGTTATTACTATATAATCATTAAAATTATTGGGTTTATATTTTTTTAAAATACTCAAAAAAAATTCAAAAATTGCTATTGTCTCTATGGTTGTGCCTGATTTACTTACAACATTAAATATTACATTTTTATCTGCTATTAATTCTTGTTCTATTAATTTTGCAATATTGTTTATATAATCTGAATCTACTGTGTCTGCAAAGTATACTTTATTCCCAAGTTTGCCATTAATAGCTTCTTGCACAGCCCAAGTACCAAGATTAGAACCACCAATACCAATAACCACTAAAGTTGTTGGATTTAAAGCCTGCTTTTCTAAAACTATTTTTTTCACACATTTTATGTTTTCTTCATCAAATGGCAAATAGGTAAATGCATATCTAGAAGCATTTTGAATTTCAGGTTCTAATTTTTCTAATAAAGAATCAATAGTTACTTTCTGTATCAGACAAGTTTTTTTATACTCAAATTTAATTTGCTTCATTTTACCTTTGGATTTTAATATTATAGCATTAAGGGAGGATCTTTTATGATTAAATTAAAGATAACAAAAATTATTTTTTTATTATCTTTAATTTTAACTCAAAATATAATCGCTGTTAAGAAAATAGACAAAAAACTACTATGTAACACACCATCTAAAAAACAATACGGTTTTGCTTTATTTGAAACATATCCGGATGAAATAGATAATAAAAAAACTAAAAAAAAAACAAAAGAAAATTTATCACAACAAGCTTTAATTATAACTTTGGGTATTATATTTTTTGTATGGGCATTTTATAAAATTACGCTTTAAATCTATGTTAGAAATAAAATAGAAAAAGTCCCAGTAACTTACTGGGACTTTTCATTTCAACAAAGTTATAAATTTTAATATAAATAATTTGGCAATTTAATGCATTCACCTGCATTACCACCTTTAAAATCACTAGCACTATCACTTATTGAACCTGCAATTGTATATACTTTTGATAATAATGCACGTGTCATAGCTTTCCATTGAGTATCTAATGGCTTACCTTCTGCATCTTTTACACCATGATAATTATCTGGTAAACAAAGAACCCAATCACCATCTTTAACGCCAACATCTTCATAACCTTCATTGCGAAGATTATCAGAAGTTACACGATTTAAACTCTCTCTTCTTGCAGTAATGAAAATAATTTTATAGCCTAATTTTTTTAATTCTTTATATAAATTTAAAACGCCAGGTATAGCTTCAGATTTGCCCTGCTTGCGCATTTCAAACATTTGGCTTCTCTCCCACTCGAAATCCCAGTTTTTATAAACAAAATATTCTGTCAATGCTGTTTCATCGATATCAAATATTATTGCTGAATCTTCAGTGCTTGTATTACCACTAAATTTTGCTAAAGCATCTATACAAATGGTTGATACTTCTTTAGTATATTGACCACCTTCATAATACTTAATTAGTCTTAGGATTGCTGAATGTTTTTCATTTAAATTTTCCATTTTTTTTATATCATTCAAATGTACAAGTCTAGGTGATTTTCTATCAGGAGAAAGCCTTCCCTCTTGACTTTGAACAGGAGAAACACGTCCCTCTTGACTTGGCATTAGATCTGCACCATTTACAATAAATGAAGAAAGCATTAAAACATTAAATAAAAATTTATTATACATATTATCCTTTTAACATTTAGAAATAAATACATACACAAAAATGAACTTACATCTACTATTTAAAAATTACAAGACTTAAATAAAAGCCCAATAATATTTTGATAATACTTTTTTAAATCTATTTTTTTGTATTCAAATTTAATTTGCTTCATTTTATAACCGTGTTTAATATATCTTTAATTTAAAAAAGGAGATAAGTGTATGTCAAAGCTAGTAATATTCATTATACTATCATGTTTTTTAGTAACTAATAATGCAAATGCAACAAATAAAAAGAAGAATTTAACTACAAAAATAAGACAATCACTAATTGGCAGATCATATAGTGAAGCTTGTAATAGCTCAGATAGTGATAATGATTTTGAATTTGTGGGAGACAGACCACAAAAAACGAGAAGGCGTGCTTTATCAACACCACCCAAATTTGTATCGCAGTCTAAATTTTTAGATAGTCAAGAAAGAAACAAACAAGAATTTAATAATTTATTAAAACGAATTAATGTTAATGCCGTTGGTGGTGTTATTCTTGTTATTGGTGTTGCACTATTAATTAAAACTCTCGCTTATAATTAAAAATTTAAAAGCGTATATGTTCACTAAAATTAAGCTCTAATTACAAAAGCCTGGAAGAATTCTTCCAGGCTTTTGTAATTTAAAAAACTATAAAATTATTATTCCCATCTTTGAATCAACGTTTTAGCATTTAGTACTCTAGCTTTATCAATTTCAGGTCTTACTTGAATAATTGCACATAAAATCATATCCAATCTTGAAATTTGCTTTGAAGAAAGCTTATATCCAGGTTCCTCTATAATAGATAGTAATTTATCAATATCTTCAGTACTTGTAGAGGCTACAATGCTTTCTATTACATTTCTTTTAGCTTCTTCATCGTCTGATTGAAGATCAGAATATTTACCCATAGATTCAAATGATCTATTTGATAACTTATAATATTCTATATCATCAAACTCTTCAGCCTTATTACTATTATATAAAGCCACTCTTACTTTCCAATTATGGTCATCATTGAAACTATATAACCACTTAAGGCCTTCATTAAACATTTGTTTATTTACTTTTGTACCATCACAATATGCTGATTGACCATCTCTACCACTAAGTCTTGCTAGAATATACCCATCATGAAGATTTACTGCCCCAAAGTTTTGGCCGGTAATTCCTTCAATTTCTTTATAGATTATAAAAGAAGACCCTTCAATATTTAAAACAGCATACTGTAACTTTCTAAGTTTTAAGATAACAGGTACTGCTACCAATAAAGCTAAAAATTTGTTCTTTTTACAAATCTTGAACGTCCCTGCAATGGCTAATACACCTAAGAATTTGTCTCTGTTGCTTAAACTTTGAATATATGATTTATAATCGTATAGACGATCAATAAATGCTTTATATAACTGAATACCACCTAAATTAGCACTCGAGACTTCTGAGACTCTATCATCTGAACTTTCATCATCCGAGCTTTCATCCGCGCTTTCATCATTAACAATAGAATCAGAATCTCCAGAAACTAAGTGTGAGTCTTGTTCGCCATATCGAGAACGAGGTAATCTTCCAGAAGCTACAGGAGGCCCCGAATTAAAGTGCCCATGTAAAGCTAAGTGAGAATTTTGTTCTTCATCATATAGAGAATCAGTTAATCTGTCAGAAGCTGCAGATGAAGATGCATAAGACCTAGGATACCCGGGATGATGTGGCGGTTGGTGAACTAAGCGAAAACCTTGTGCACCTTGTAGAGAATCAGCGGGACTGGCAGCTCGAGCTGCTGTTGCATGAAAAGCGAGGCTTGGAGAATCTACAGGTGGAAGTTGATAGGATGCCGCACCACCATTATCAGAAGCCATAATATTATTAACACCTATTAAAACTAGAAGATAAAAAAGGCCTATTTTTACTTGCCTGAAAAATTTCATGATTCGATTCCTTACATATTAAATAGTGATCATACCAATCCGTAGTATATTTTCTAATTGAATAGATGTCAATTGCGTTTCAGCACAATTATTATAAAACAAATAAGCCTGGAAGAATTCTTCCAGGCTTATTTGTTTTATAGGGATTATTATTTACTAAACTAATTCACAAGCGCCGCCGACGCAAGCAGCTTCAGCTTTAAGTTCAGTTTCATCTTCCGATTCATAAGTAATAATTTTTGAAAAATCGATATGTTTTAATTTTTTTGATAATTCATGATAAGTGACTTCATCAATATCTTCATAAGGAGAAAGTTGATAAACAGTATTATCGCGTGGCAAGAATGACAATCCGCCAACAATATCCCAATTTTTATATACCCAATTTGCAACATCAATCCATTCATCTTCTTTAACATTAATAGTAACTGATGGATTATGCTCAGTGTAATTTTCTTTAACCATTTTCCAATATTCTAATTGGTCAATAGCTGTTAATTCATCTGTTACCACTGCGTTATCAGGCGATTTCATTGGAAATTCAAGTACAAAAGTTGTAGCTTTTTCTAATGTCTGACCAACTTCAGGGTGATACGGAACACCTTGATCTTTAAGCATTTTAAATAATGAATCAGTGGCAGAAATACGTATACGTTGAATATAATATTTTGCATATCTAGGGTGCATACCAGAAGCAGTATCAAAAGTTTTTGATACAGTTCCAGAAGGTTTTACGCATGTAATGCATGAAGATTGAGATATACCAAATCTTTGTGCATATTCTTTATTTATTTTTACAGATTCTTCTTTTAATTCTTTTAAAATTTCTACATTTCTAACTGCAGGGCAATCCCATTGACCTGTAATTGAAACGCCCAATAATCTTTCTTCTTGGCAGTTTTCTTGCCATTCTTTTGAAAGATATGGGAAATTAGTTAAAGTTGATTGATAAGTACCTAAAATAGTTGCTACTTTAATTTTTTTAAATAAATCTTCACGTGTATCTTCTGAACGTGCAATTACTTCTGTTAAATTACAAAATTGCTTTGAACGTAAAATAATTTCACCACATGGATTAGTTCCAAAATAATCTATGTAATCATCAGAAATTGCAAGACGACGAGTTGGCAAAGTCTTTTTGAGGCCAGCTCGGTTAAAAATACCACGCTCACCGGAACCACTTTTGACTAATGCTAACCATTCTTCTAAGAATTCAGTTGAAGTTGGTTTTTGATCATAAACTGCTGAATTATTTGCCAAAGATCTTTGCGGTTCTTTAATATAAAAATAACCCTTCTTTGCATCTCTTAATTCTGTATCTTTTAAATCAGAAAGTGAAATTAAAGCACTTCTTCTTACGCCACCCGAAACAACAATTTCACCAATTTTACAAATAATATCGTGCACATCGATAGCTAGTAATTTTTTACCTTGTCTATTTAATATTTTTTCTCTTACAAAATTAAGTAAATCTTTTAATGGGTCAGGTCCAGAACTTTTTCCACCCATAGTTTTTAATCTTGCGCCAGCTGGTCTTAATTTTGAATAATCAAAATCAACATCTAAACCTTCAAACCAAGTTTTGAAACCGAAAGTAATAGAATCAGCCCAACCTTCTTTACTGTCTTTAATTACATAAGTATCTAATTTTTGACCGCTTTGATTTTTAATTACAGGCAACGCATCAATGTTTTTATGTTCTACAGAAAATCCAACACCAGTTCCACACATTAATATGTACATGATTTCTGCAAAATCTTCTAATCTAGATGGAGCAATATAAGAACAATTATATGCACATACATTGGTCGCTCTAGCTGCTGTACCTGAGAATTGCATCAATCTCATTGATGGCATAATCATTTGATTTAAAATCATATAATGAATTTCTGAATATTCTTCTTGAGTTAATTTATCCCCAAGATTTTCTTTCATAAACTCTACATATCTACTTACTGTTTCTATCCAGGTTTCTCTTCTTTTTTCTGTTTCTATCCAGCGAGAATATGTTCTGTAATATACAAATTCACCCAACTGATTTCTAAAAAACCTTTTACTTTCTTGAGCTAATTGGCGAACTTTGTCTGATATTACATTAAATTCATTATCGACAATTGCACTTGCATATTTATTGTCACTAACTTGGTTAATTACTTTTGGTTTATTTTTATCTAACATGGTAATACTTTTCGCCTCTTTAGAATTGCCCAAAAAAATATTTCAATAACACAGGTAAAGCTTATGGTTAGTACTAAGTTTCCTATAATGTGATATATAGTAAACGGTATTTGACCTACCAATGCTTGTATAAAATCTTGCTCAAATAATATAGGTCCCATAATAAGACCCGTAATAATATCATAAACCAAAGTGCTAATAATCGAATATTTTAAAAAATGAACTTTTCTTGTTTTTACTAAATATGTACCTACAGCAATTAATGCATAAGTTAAAGCTGTAAATATGGTCCAAATTCCAAATTTAAATGTAATCACATCAAAAAATAAAATGTTTAAAAAACCAAACAAAAATAACTCTATATAATTAAATCTTTTACCAAGACAAAGTAGCAAACTCGAAACAGGTTCGATATTTGGTAAATTTATTAATAATGCTCTAAGCAATAAACATAATAAACAGGTCAAAAAAAAGATTATTGCCTGCATTGAGAACTTTTGTTTCATAATATTTTTCCAGAAAAATTAATTTTAGTTAACGGATAATAACAATAAATTTAACTAATATCTAGGCTATTTTTTGCTGCTTTTTTCAATCGACAAATCAGATCAGGCAAAAATAAAATAATTTTATTAATTACACAAATCAAATCTATTGTTTGTTAACAACTTTAAAAAAAAACTAGTATTTAGGGCCTATTTCTAGCACGCCTAATTTATAATTTGAAAAACGCGCCAACGCATATAAAACGCTAGACAGTCTATTTAAATAACTTTTTGTATCGTTACTAATAACAACTTGTTCTTTTATTATAGCACTTATTACATTTCTTTCAGTTTTTCTTGCAAGTGTTCTTGCAATATCAAAAAGTGCTGATATTTCTGAACCTCCTGAAAGTATAAAATGTGTAATTGGTGGTATCTGTTTTTCAAGATCAT
The DNA here is from genome assembly GCA_031292305.1 of Candidatus Babeliales bacterium. Taxonomy (GTDB): domain Bacteria; phylum Babelota; class Babeliae; order Babelales; family JABDEC01; genus JARLHJ01. The sequence goes on along the minus strand of JARLHJ010000024.1, from coordinate 387 downwards.
CAATAACTTTTTCTAATTTAGTAACTTTATCTATTGTAATTGTTTTATCACAACCTGCAAGTTCTGCTTGTATAATAAATAAATTATTTTGAATATCATAAACAATCTCATCAATTCCTAAATTCTCTTTTTCTGCTTTGATTTTACACAGCCCTAAAAAAGAATTTATTTCATCTACACATCCCAGAGCTTCTATAGTATCAGAGCATTTTAGAATTCTACCATTACTTTTTAAAGTTTTAGTAGTTCCGTCATCACCTTTGCGAGTGTAAAACATAAATTTACCTTTCTATTATCTAAATATTTTAATTCTTATTAATATAATGTTAGCTTACAAAAAAAAGGAGATCATAATGCTAAACCAATATTTACAATTTTTATTAATTT
>JARLHJ010000003.1 GCA_031292305.1 Candidatus Babeliales bacterium | reverse complement strand
GAATGGAGAGTCGTTTACACTTATAAAAAAAGAAACTGTTGGTTCATCTATATTTACATTTTCTAAAGGTTGTGGATTTTCTACATTAAAAATGGTAATTCCAAATGGTGAATCTTGGTTAAAACCAGTAACTGCAACAATATCACCACAAATTGCTTCGTTTTGTTCAACTCTTTTAAGTCCTTCAAAACCGTAAATTTTTGTTATTTTAGAAATTTCGCCTTTGGTTTCACCTTTGCAAACCATTACTTGTTGGCCAACTTTCATTGATCCACTAAATACGCGACCAATAGCTATAGGCCCTAAGTATTCTGAATAATCAATATTTACACATAAAAATTGTAATTTATCTGTAACATTTTGAGGTGCAGGAATTTTTTCAATAATTTCGTCAAGTAAAGGTATCATTGTACCTTCTCTCTTTTCAGGATCATGGCTCATGTAGCCATTTCTTCCTGAACCGAACATTACAGGGAAATCTAATTGCTCTGGACTTGCAGCTAAATCTAAGAATAAATCATGGATACTTTCCAATGTTCTTTCTATGTCTGCATCAGGTCTATCAACCTTATTAATAACAACAATAGGCTTTAAATTAAGATTTAAAGCTTTTGTTAATACAAAACGTGTTCCAGGAAGAACACTTTCTGCAGCATCAACTAAAAGTAAGAAGCCTTCAACCATTTGAAGTGTTCTTTCTACTTCCCCACCAAAGTCACTGTGACCTGGGGTATCTACAATATTAATTTTATAATCTTTATAAAAAATACCTGTGTTTTTTGCTAAAATAGTAATACCACGTTCTCTTTCAAGATCGTTGGAATCCATTACACGTTCGTTAACATCTGTAGTTGCTATGGTACCAGAAGCTTGTAAAAGCTTATCTACCAACGTAGTTTTACCATGATCCACGTGTGCTATAATAGCAATGTTTCTTATTTTGTCCGTTGTTCTGGTCATAATCGTTCTTCTAAAGTTTTAGGGATATTTATTCCAATATATGATTTTAACTTAGTCTATCAAAAAAGCTTTTAATTAGCAAAAAATAGGAAATTATTTCTAAAGTAAATATTTCTTTTTAGACTTATTTATTATTACACAAACTACCAACGCCGGCTATAAGCTTTAAAGCGCTACATAATAAGACAAGCATTTGGGCTTCCCTCACACCTTCTCGGCGAAATATATCTGACATTCCAACTATTAAAGGCACTTGTAAAAGTCTTCTCGTGCTTACATTTAAGTCAAAAAAATTAGGGCCATATTCCAAATAAACACCAATTAAAAAAAGGATTACCAATGCTTCCGTTCTTGATTGTTCAATTCTTACTTGGTGATTTCTAGCTTGCGGCTGTTGTTCTGCAGAAAAAATAGATACATTAAAAACTAAACTAAAACCGAATAATAAAAACAGCAATTTTCTCATAACAAACCTTATATTAGTAAAATTATTAAACATGATATCAGCCAAACAAAAACCTTTAATTTACCTAAAATATTTATATAACACAGAACTACTTAATACTATTGTAGCTAGGCCTAAAAATTTTCGAAACCGCTCATTTTCTGGCATTCTAAACGGCAAATCTCTGTCAAATTCAGCCGAAACAACATACATACTAGCAAAAAAAATAGTCATAAAGATTTCAACTTTATTATCACATTCAAATGTTGGAATTTGAGATAATAAGTATAGAGCTGATAGACTAAAATAAATAACATTGGCATTTCTTCGATTATCTTCTCGTCGTATTTGTTCTCTTTCCATGCAAAAGACAGGCAAATTTGAGATTAATCCCAGAGAAAACAACCAAAACAATAAAAACTTTCTCATAACAATCGCCCAATATAATTTTTATACATATAATATTGATTATAAATAAAAAGCGAATAATTACAATTAGAATTGCAGGTCTAAAGTATACATTCTAGATCACAAAATAATTAATTAAAGAAAACTGTTGTTTTTTAAATATCAGATTTGTTACGCTAAGAATATAAAAAAATAAAAAAGGATTAAAAATGAAAAAAATATTAAATTTTATGTTAATTTTTTGCCTATTTACTTCAAATTTCATAATTTCAAAGGATTTAAATCCTAAAAAATGTGATGAAAAATGCCAAGCAGAAAAAAAAAGAGACATTAAAATAGTACTTATAGTAACTGGTTCGGTATCTTTGATTTTATTAGCCGGTTTTGGATTAGTAGGATATAAACTGTGGAAAGATGCCGTAGAAAACGATAAGGATATCCCTAAAGGCGCAAAAGAAGAATTCACTTCTGGATTACCTAAAGAAAATCAATTAGAAAAAGCTTATAAAATGTTGGGCTTATCTGAAAAATCTACTCGCGCTGAATTAAATTCTGCATTTAGAAAATTATCAGTTAAATATCACCCGGATAAACATCCTGAAAATAGAGAACTGTATCAAGAAAAAATGAAAGAATTAGCAAAATCTAAGGATGTAGTTAATGCTTATATGGATTCAACTTTTAAAAAAATACAAGGATCTAACTTGTTTAATGATGTTCGCAAAGCTCAAAAACCTGCAGAATTCCAAAAAGCTGTTGAAGTGCTTGCTTCAAAATTAGGAATCAGCGCATCAAGTATTTTATCAGAATTAGAAGGTACAAGTTATTCTACAAAATTTGAATCGAGTTGGGAAAAAATAAAATCAAATGTAAAAGAAACACCTTTAAATCCCGAAAAATTGGCAACTCAATTAGAAAAACTAGGACTAAACCAAGCATCTAAAACAGTCAAAGAACAAGCTTTAATTAAAGAATCTCAGCCAGATTTGGTCACAAGCATCCAAGATGATCTTTTAAACGCAAAACTCGCTGATCTCAAAAAGTTAAATGAAAATTATTCAGAATATTTAAATGAATCTCACAAAACTGGTGCTCAGAAAGTAAATGTTAACGAAAGCACTTCAATACCGGCCGAACTAGAATCTGAGCCTGATTATAAAACAGTTGATAATGATTATGTCCTTCTTTAAAGGATCATAGCTAACACTAATTATTTATATATTTATTTACCTTGAAAAGAATTATAAGTAGCCAATAGGCCAAAAATCCCGCCAGCAAATATAAAGGATGCCTCAAGCGTGTCTTGTAATGGCTTGTTATTAGCTTTAACTTCTTGGCTAGTTAATGCTAATAATACAAAAAATACAGCTATGCTATACTCTAATTTAGATAATTCACGACCTTCAAGAGTGTTATAAAGCAAAGAGCTTAAAACACACAAAATCATCATTAATTTTCTTTGTTCTGACAAATCTCTGTTTCTTGCATTCACCCTATTAAATTCTTGAACTCGAGTTTGCTCCATACAGAAAATAGGTAAATTAAATATGAAATTAAAACCAATAAAAATAACTAATAATTTTTTCATGCAATTCATTTTTTGTGCTTAGTGTTAAAAAATATCTAGATTTAGATCATCAAATTTGCCTTGTTGGGCTTTATAATGTCCAACAAATGCAATCATTGCAGCATTATCTGTGCAATATTTTGGGGATGGGCTAAAGAATTGAATATTTCGCGTTTCGCAGAAAGTGCGCAATTCGCTTTTTAAATATTTGTTACATGCAACGCCACCAACAAACGAGACTGATTTTATTTGTGGATGAGACTTAAGTGCAAAATTTAGTTTTTGCATAAAAATATCTTTAACACAAACCAGCAAAGAGCTTGCTACTTGTTTTTTTAGCTCAAGGTCATCTTCTTTTAAGAATTTTTTAGCCTTAAGATCATATGCACCACGTTGAATAAGATCGTACATAATTGCTGTTTTTAAGCCAGAAAAACTAAAGTTTAATGTGTTGGCTTGCCCACGAGGGTATTTAAAAAAATCCTGAAAATTTGCTTCTTTTGCAAGTTTTTCAATTTCAGGGCCCCCAGGATAAGGTAAGTTTATAAGCTTTGCTATTTTATCAAATGCTTCGCCGGCTGCGTCATCTAACGTTTGACCTAAAAATATGTAATCACCAAAACCATGAATTAAATATAAATTTGTATGACCACCAGATGCAGTTAAGCATAAATGTGGAAATGGAACATTATTTTCCAAAAATGAAGAAAAAGCATGCCCTTCTAAATGATTTACACCAATGATTTTTTTTTGTTTTGCCCAGGCAATAGTTTTGCCAAAACATAACCCAATTAAAAGTGAGCCTGGCAAACCTGGCTTTGTGGTAATTGCTATTGTATCTATATCATCAATAGTACATTTTGCGTCGTCTAAGGCCTTTTGAATTATAGGCCTTATTTTCTCTAAATGTGAGCGTGAAGCAACTTCAGGCACTACTCCGCCATATTCTTTTTGCAAGTCTATTTGCGAAAAAAGAACGCTCGATAGTACGCCCACGTCTGTTTTATAAACAGATGCCGCTGTTTCATCACAAGATGTTTCTATGCCTAAAACTGTAAATTTGTTCATATTATTATTTTAAACATTTTTATAAGTTTTAATAGAGCATAAAAAAAGAAAAGAGCCTATCTAAACAGATAAGCCCTTTTAAAAATATTTATATTTCTTTTATTAGTTATGTTTCCATGTTGTTGTAAAACCGTTACCTGCAGAATTAAGGGCGGTGGTAACCGCTTTTATAGTGCCATTGTTATTGGCCATATTCAATTGTAGGTTTTGATAACTAGGATTTCTAATTGCACCCTTTACACCTTTAATAGTTGCTTTACAACCAATAAAAGTTGCTGGATTAAAATGCGCCAATGGTAAAACAGTACATGATGGATTACACAATGATGGCGCCTCTACAACCCATTCACAGCATGCTCTTGGTGAAGTTGTTGAACGAGTCATCGCAGCTGGAATAACAGTGGCTATTTTTCTTGTATTATTCAACATCATTAATTTATATTGACCAACACCTTTTCCTAAATATTGCACAGAAGCGGTAATCGAATCTCCTGGTTTTACTGGAAAATTAGCTATCTGCATTGAAGCTTTTGGAAACATTTCATACCATGCATAATTGATTTGTTTTCCACCTGTAAATTGATACGCTGTGCCTAATTGTTCAATAGTGTTAGTATTTAATCCATCTATGCCTACCCAGATTGCATAAAATGTACCCGGTTTAGCTTGCCCAGCTGCAATTGCTGGAATCTTCCATGTGCCTTGCACAAAACTTACTGTACCTTTTGTAGGATTAAAAACATTTGTTGATGCAACATATCCTGCCCAATTTGGAGTTGTAGCAGTATTGCTAGGCAATAACGAACATCTATTAACTGGTGTACTTGGTTTTATGTCATTTAGTGGCTTTAGTATAGGTTTAATAAACTTATAACCTGCCGGAACATTTGAGTCAGTAAAAATTTTAACCGGGATTAGTAAAATAATTAAACTAAAAATCACATTTTTCTTCATAGCTTCTCCTTCGTTTTTTTATAATATTTTATTTCTTAACTTATTATAAAAAATAGATCAAGCCTTGTTTTTGTTTTTAAGCTTTTGTTAGAATAAAAACAATAAAGAATGGAGATCTCATGAAGCATGTATTTATCTTACTTTTATTTTCTAACACACTAAAATCTGATATATGTCCAAAGCCGGATGGTTGCAACCCATGCTCAAGAGAAAGATTTTATATTAATCCAGTATTGTCAGAAGAAAATACAAAATTATTTTGTTGCCCAGAAAATGAGAATTGTATTTGCCTAGATCTTATTAGTTAACCAAACAAACTTTTAAATTGTCTTGTCTTACTTCTCTTTTGTTTTGCATTGCATGAAATGGTTTAATATTCATAAAAGCTATACAACTTTTATCCATCTGTTCTTCTAGATTACAAAAAGCTTGTCCTTCAATTACTATAGTAGGCAAATTTATAACTTTACTTGTTTGCTTGGTCATAACTTCATTAAATGATATTTCAATTTTATCCGGGTCTATTGGAATAATAAGTGTATCCAAAGGAACAAATATTTTATCTTCTTTTGCAGGAAGATCAGTTTCTGTAATTTCCCAAGTAAATTTATTAGTAGAATCTTTAGTCATTTTTAGCTTTTTTAAAAGTTTATAAAACTTAGGTGTATGCTTTTTATCGAGTTTAAAAAATAAAATTGTATTATCTTGTGAATCTACGGAAAAATTTTCAGCTGATGTGAATAAAATATTTATCCTATCTTTAATATTATCTTTAATCATAAAAAGATTATCATTTCTTTTTACTTTTATAATATCTCCATTATAACACATGCATAATTCTATATCTGTATTTTTACATGTAGGCATTTTTACAATCCCTGTGTAAAAAACTTGTTCACGTTTTATAATTTTACTTGCAGCGCCCTTTTGCGTAATATCAACATTCGAAAACATGAAAGAGCTTATATTTAAGAGTATAAACAAGATTAATTTATTTATATTTTTGCTTTTCATAGAAAATTTCCTAATTATTGCTACACTGAATATAATGCATAGAATAACTTAGCATAAAATTTTTAATTAAAAAAATAATTTATAATGAAAATAATTACACAGAACAAAAAAGCATACTTTGATTACGAAGTCCTTGATACCATGGAAGCTGGAGTGGTGTTAACCGGCGATGAAGTAAAATCTTTAAAAGCTGGACATGGTTCATTAATTGGGGCGTTTGCAACTTTTCATGGTGGTGAATTGTTTTTATTAAATGCTAGTATAACACCATACAGCCATGCTTATTCTAAAGCTGAAGAAGAAACCAGTAGAAGTCGCAAACTTTTATTACACAAACGTGAATTGATGCGTTTGTTAGGCGAAGTTTCTAAAAAAGGCATTACGGTTATTCCATTAAAATTATACTTAAACAAAAAAAATCTTATTAAAGTTGAGCTAGGCCTTTGTAAACACAAAAAGGCTCATAATAAAAAAGATGCTATTAAAGAACGTGATATTGATAGACAGACAAGAAAAGAACTTAAAGACACGTATAAATATTAATTTATGAAACGCACTTTGAAACATCACAATGTTTAGCTTGATTTATACAGGTACCACCTGCACCAAAAGCACATTTTTTAGCAATAGTAGGAAATTTACACTTACATGAACCCCTACACTCATCACTATAATTACAAGTTTGGCCATCTGCTTTTTGTTTACAGCATGCTGGTTGATGTTTTATTTTATTCCGATGATTTTCTGAAGATAATTCATCCGATGCCTTTGAAATTGTTCTGGTAATTTCATCCCGCATAGCTTTTGCTGCCAGGCCACCTTTTTTACCACCTTTTTTAATAATATATTTCGCTAAAACTTCATTTGGAACTAAAGAAGGATTTGTAACAATATCAAGAAGTGTGATCGGTCCTGTTGGATCATCAATTAATGTATTAATATTAAATCCAACGTTTAACATTGAATCTATTTTTAACATTATTTTTTGATTCAATCCCGGACTTCCTTTTGCAGATTGAATAATATTACCTAAAAGATCATCTAAATCTTTAGTAAATTTATGGGAATCTGCAGAAAATAAGATCGATCTTTGAAAGATAGGACTTATCAATATTAATAAAATAAACTTTAAATTCTTCATAACACCTCTCATTTTTTCTTGCAAAAAAACCTTATTTTCTTGAGCATATCAGAATGAAGAGAGCGAAGTCAATAATTTATTCAGATTGAATTTTTGGCGCTAGATGGCTCACCAATTCAGGTCTTTTTCATAACCCAAATCAATTAATAGTTGACCAGCAATTTGTTTAAAGTTTTGTTTGTCGACATGGGTAAAAGAATCTTTCCATTCACCGATTACACCCTTTCTAAATGTCATAGACTTACCCCATAAATTAGAAATAATATTTTTAATTTCTTCATTTGTTAATTTTACATTTATATGATTGCTTATTTCTTTTACTAGCTTTTCTTGTTTTTCATTAGATCCACCGCCTTGCATGCCTATCAAATCCTCAAACTTAACACAGCAGACTTCTTTAAATTGCATCCACGGAAGATATAACTTATAAAATGATGCTACATTAAATGAGCTACTTTTTTGCTGGCCAGCATTATATTTATATATAAAATCATATGAATCAGGTAAATAATTTATCAATCGTGATATCAATTCTTTTACTGAATATGATACTAAATTAGGCCATACTTTTGGATATTTTGGAATGTATGAAGCAAAAGATACAATTTGATCTCTAGGATCTCTATATATAAAAAAAATTTTAAATTTTTTGCTTTTTATTAATTGAAAATATTCTGCTGAATATGGAGTATGTGTTGCAAAATAATTAAAGCTGTTGGGATCTAGTTCATCAATATATTTTTGGTGGGGGTAATTAAAAAGTCTTGGTGTTTTTTTTGTAATCATATCTAAACATTTAACTAAAAGGTGTGTTCCACCTTTAGGAATGGATGTAACAAAAATACTGTCAGAACAAATTATAGATTGGCAAAATAATAATAAAAATATAATTAATTTCATAAAACTCTTTTATATATAATGCGTTATTTACATTATATATAAATTAAATTATAAATTATGCCAATTAATTATAAAATTAATTCTTTATTCCAAAAGCTTTTAAAATTTCTTGTGAATGATTTGCAATATCAACATTTTCTATCATATAAACAATTCTACCTTGTTCATTAATCAAAAAAGTTTTACGTTGTGGTACAAAATTGCCAATAATTTTATCTGCACCATACAAATGTGCAACTTCTTTTTTTGAATCTGATAACAATGTAAATGGCAAATGCTGGTTTGCTTTAAATTTTGCATGTGATGCAGGTGAATCATAACTTACACCTAAAATAACAATATCATTTTGTTTATAAATATCATAATTATCACGCAACTGGCATGCTTGCGCTGTACAACCAGATGTTTCATCTTTGGGATAAAAATATAAAACCACTTTTTTACGCTTAAATTCATCTAATGAACGTAATTTTCCTGTTTCATCAGGCAAACTAAACCTTGGAGCCGCTTGGCCCAATTTTAAAGGATTTTCAGCTGATTTTTCATATAACTGAAAAATCCCAAAAACAACAATTATTGCAAGTCCTAAAAATATAAAATTCATAAAATCCTAGAGTTCTTCAAAATCGACAAATATTTACTAATCATTAAAATTATAATATACAACTTACCTGAGGAAAAACCACATGACATCCTTATACATAAGCAAGCCAACCAAAAAAATGTTTGCTGTGCTTTTAATAATTTCCATTATATCTCTTTGTGTAGCAATTTGGAATTATTCTTCTAATGAAAAAATATTAATCAAAGAATTTATTATACCCTTTTATGTATCAGTTTTTAGTTTATTTTTTGTAAATTTTTTTATTTGGACAGGTTTCTTAATTGTTCTTTTCAAAAGATATTATAACAATCATCCCTATATAGATATTACTAATGAGGGCATAAAATTTCAACATACTAAACTTATTAAATGGAATGATATAAAATCAATTAATATAGCTAAGCCAAATAAGACTGAATATATAGAAATTTATTTAAATGATCCTATTGATTTTAATTCGGATCAAAAAATATTAACTCAAATAAATATGATCATAACAGTATATTTTAAATTTCCTCATTATGCGATTGGTGATAATTTATTGTTTAATAATTATAAAATCACAGCGCAAGAAATAATGGCCATAATTAATAACTATAAAAAATAAAACGGCCCTTTTATAGACCGTTTTATTTTTATCAAATACTTTTTTAAAAATCTTAATTTGAATCTTTTTCTTCAATTTTAAAAATGTCTGAATATTTTTCTCTTAACTGTTGAGTATAAAAATCTTTAGGGGGATTAACATCAGATTTTTCATTGACACGTTTATAAATTCTTAATCTTCGAATTGAATCAAGTTGACGACATACTGATGATAAATCTTTTAATTTTGGACCAAAAAGCCAAGCTGAATTGGTACTTTGTGCACATTCCCAGTTCAATCTATTTATTTCTTTGCCACCAATCTCATCAGAGTATGCTTCATCTTTTGCAATTTCGGCCTGTTTTTGATTACATATTTCCCATCTTTGAATATAATTAGAATATTCTAATTGATCTTCAGGACTTAATTTACGAAATTCAACACCTAATTGCTTAGTTAACTCTTCTTCCAGTTGCTTATATAATTCTTCAATTTTATTTTCTTCAGCTAACTGTTTTTTTTCTGATGAAATTATATGTTGAGAACTAATTGATAAAAGTAATATAATACCAAAAACAAATTTCTTCATTGGTGTCCCTTTTATTAGTATTTTTAATCTAAGAATAGTTTATTTTTTTGTGTATAATTGTATACAAAAAATTAAGCATTAAAGCCTTCACGAGACACTATTCCATCAAATGGCAATCGTAAATTTCTGCATTATATTGTCCCAATCAATTGTATTTTTTGTTATAAAAACTATACACTTTGTATAACAAAAAAGGCCATGCATTTTCATACACAACCTTTAAAATATATAATTAAAACTTAACAATCATAACTAGGTTTATATTCTTCCGTGCACCATGTATCTTCATTAAAAATATAAATTTTGCCATCTTTATAACAACTGCCAAGTTCACGAACTACCCCTCTATTTGACCCAATAAAAAATGCACTAGAATATAATATAATTGAGAATATAATAGCGCCCACTACCAATTTCCACTCATTATTCTTCTTTTCTATAATTTTTGAAATTGCATTTTCAATATTTTCTTTTACTTCTGGTGAGGTTTTTGAAAAAATTTCCATCAAGTCTGGGGATTTTATTAAACTAATGAAATTAGGATTCTTTAAAATTGAATCTCTAAACTCACAATTGTTTATTAAAAGATCAATAAAGGGCTCAAGTTTTTTAGAATTATTAACAAAATCCTCTAATAATAATATGAATTCTTCACTATGGATTAAACGTTCTAAAGCTTTTTTATCTAATTTACTTGAATGATCAGCGGGTTGTTGGTTTGATTCAAACTTACTTGAAGGATAATTAACAAATTTTGAATAATGAATAGAACGACTAGCCAAAGGTAATGTTGCTCTATTGATTCTAATATTTTTTAAATTATTTCTAACTATTGAAGGAAGAGTTCGTTGTATTGCCCTAGAAGCTCTATGCATGCAATTCAAAGAATTATTAAATGCGAAAATACACAATATTATTAAAAATCTTAACATTTTTTCCTTTAGCTTTAAAAACATATGAAACTCAGTGTTAATTATATATAAATTTCATAATTTTAATATCCATAATTGGCAATTATCACGCGTTAAAATGATCAAATAAAAAAGGCCATGTATTTTAATACATAGCCTTTTGAATAATCTATAAATTTAAATATTAATCTTCATAACCAGCAGGATGCATCTTGTGCCATTCAGTTGATTGTTCATAAGCGTAAGCAGTTTGGAAAATTAATTCTTCTGACAAATGTGGTCCAATTATTTGAAAGCCAACAGGTAATTTGTCTTTAGTAAAACCACATGGTATAGAGATTGCAGGAACGCCTGTTAAGTTAACAAAAGCAGTAAAATAATCTTGTAGATCCATTTGTAGTTTATCTTTTGCAAATGCACCAATTTTAAAGGCCGGAGCTGCTTGTGTTGGACAAATTAATAGATCAATATCACCAAATAAATCATTTAATTCTTTGCGCATTAATCTTTGTACTTTTTGAGCATTTTCATAATACTCTGCTGCTTGCCCAGCTGACAATACGTAGTTACCAATTAATATACGTGCTTTAACTTCTGTACCAAAACTATCTTTGCGTGTTTGGCAATACATTTCATTTAATGTTTTGGCACCTTTATTTCTAAGACCATAACGCACACCATCAAAGCGTGCTAAGTTAGATGCTGCTTCAGCACGACTTATAATAAAATAAGTTGCAGCTGAATAATCCATGGAAGGCATTTTTACAAGTTTTATTTTTGCGCCTAAGCTTTCTAATTTATCAATTGCAGCTTGTGTTAAGCTCTTAACTTCTTGATCCATACCTTCTGCATTCAATGCATTGTCTATGATTCCTATTGTTAAGCCTTCTTTTAGTTTCCCTGTTAAGTTTTTTGTGTAATCTGTCTTTTCAACGTTCAAAGTTGAAGAATCATTAACATCATTTCCAGCGATAGAAGATAACACTAAAGCATTATCGTAAACCGTACGTGTATTAATACCGATTTGATCTAAAGAAGAGGCATATGCAATAAGCCCATAACGAGACACTAAACCATATGTTGGTTTGCTACCAACAATACCGCAAAATGCTGCCGGTAATCTTACAGATCCACCTGTTTCTGAACCTAATGCCCATGGGACTAAACCTGCTGCAACTGCGGCTGCTGAGCCTCCACCAGAACCACCTGGAACACGTGTTATATCCCAAGGATTATACGCTTTTTTATATGCTGAATATTCTGTTGAACTTCCCATTGCAAATTCATCACAATTTGCACGCCCCATTAATAGCGTACCATCAGTTTTTAATTTTTGAATTACAGTTGCATCGTATGTAGAAATAAAATTTTCTAACATCTTTGAAGAGCATGATGCCACTCTATCTTTTTGACAAATATTGTCTTTGATTAAACCCGGAATGCCTGACAACTCGCTTGAGTTATTACTTCCTGTATGAGACAATACTGATTTTTCATCAAATATTTCTAATGCTGAACCTAATTTACCATCAAATTTTTCAAAGCGCTTAGTAAAGTAGCTTAATAATTCTGCGCTAGTAATTTCTTTTTTTGCTAATTTTTCACGTAATTGTTTTATTGTTGCAAATGCTAATGACATGTGAGAGCCCTTACTTATTTTCTAAAATCTTAGGAACAACAAAGAAGTTATCTTGGCTTTCAGGGGCTTGAGCAAGAATTTCTTTGCAATCAGTGCGTTTAACAACGTCTTGCCTAAAAACATTTACGTTTTTATTTGAAGATATTTCAATATCCCCAGCTATTTCTTTTACGCGTTGAGCGTATGACAAAACATCATCCAGCTGCTTTATTATAGATTCAATTTCATCTGGACCTATATCAATTTTTGATAGCTCAGCTAATTTTAATACTTCTTCACGAGTGATTTTTGCCATATAATCCCTTAAATCCTGGTGTTTTCCAATTATCAGATCGTAATTTATTTATGTATATAAAGTTCATAAATATACTACATATATAAAAGATACCATAAATTAAAGTAAACTTCATCCCATGATCATTAATTGTTAAATTGGAGATATAATAAGAAATGGGGAAGAACAACCCAAATATAACCACAAACCTGGTCCACATTACAACTTTTACATCACCTATTGCTCGCATAGCACCAGATAAAATCAATTGTACTATATCTAAAAAAACCAATGGGCTTATTATAGGAAACACACGTGCAGCAAGGTCTGTAAATGAACCTTTGTGATCAAAAAAGCTTATAAAATATTTTGGAGATAATAATAGTATAAATAATGTAATAAAAACAAATATAGAGGCTAAAAACACAACTTTTTTAATATTTGTTTTTATACCTTCAAAATTTAAAGCTCCAAAATCATTGCTTACTAATAAAGTTATAACTTGCGCAAATGCAATAGCAGGCAAAAATGCAATACGTTCTAAATCTTTTATAACTGTAAAACAAGCAATAACGCGTGTTCCCATTGGAGCGATCATGGCACCCATCCATATATAAGCAATTGCCATTATAGATTTGTCCATAATTACAGGCCAACTTATACTGAATAATCTTTTAATTGATGGCCAATTTGAAACTGTTGAAAATAAATTTATAGAATATTTTTTATAATCGGGATTAAATAAAACAGCATATACAGCTAAAGAAAGCATAACCATATATTGTATTATTGTAGCTAATGCTGAACCCTGCAGGTTTAATTTAGGAAAACCAAATTTTCCAAAAATTAATACATAATCAAAGAAAAGAAAAACTATAGCGCCAACTACCGAAGTATACATAGGTATTTTAGTGTTTTTTATGCCACGCAAAAATGCAATAAATCCAAAATATATAAAGGTAAAAAATATACCAAGAGCACGCAATCTTAAAAATGGAATACCAATATTAATCATCTTATCGCTTACGCCATATAGATAATAAATCCAATAAGCACCAGTATATAATGTAAGTGCTATGGTAGTGCCTAACATACAAGTAACCCAAAAAGTATTGGCAAATGTATGTCCTACTGATTTATAATCTTTGGCACCATTGTATTGACCTGTCAAAACAATAGACCCAACTGAAAAACCTTCAGCAATTTTTATAATAAAATGTAATAAGGTATTAGTTACACCAATTGTTGCATAGGTAGAAGTAGATTTTAAATTTCCCACAAAATATGCATCTATTAAATGTAACGCAGAATAAAGTAATAATGCTGTAATATATTCCGGAAAGAAATATTTTAATATCTTGGAATAGCTTTCACCGTGAGCAAGATCTGTGATTCCACTTAGGTAACTTCCTATTACGCCCCTTTTCATGGATTCTCCTACCTTTTATACGTTTTTAAAACGTCTTCATGATAAGACATTTTTGCAACGAATACAATAATTTATTTAGCAAAAAAAATTAATTGTCTCTCTTTTTCACCTACATTATATTTTTCGATTTTTTTCAAATAGGATGAGTCTTGCGCTGTTGCTTGCCATTTAATAGAAGCCCAATAAATTAATTTAGAGCTTTTGTAGTTAGAATCTTTTGAATAAGCCTGTAATAACTCATCGGTTTTTAATGATGCACGTGCAAAAAATGTGTCAATCTTATAGTCAGTTTTGCGCAAGAAGGTTAACCAATTTAGCTCGTAAACTTCTATGTCTTCCAGATTTAATTCTTCAATAACTAAGTCTAAAAAATTAATTTTCTTTTGTGTAACTTCTATAAGAACTACATTTAAATGCGGGTATTTAATTTTAATTGGGATACCTGGAAAGCCTGCACCTGTACCCACATCGCTTACTGATTTTAATTTACTAAAATCAACAAACTTGCTTACAGCTAAAGAATCATCAAAGTGATAATTTATAATGTCAGCTTCACTATCCATTGCTGTTAAATTTATTTTTTGATTCCATTCATAAAGCAATGCTGCATACTTTTTGAACTGATTTAACTGCTGTAGTGTTAATTCGTATTTAGCTTGAAAGTTTTGCCAAAGAATCTCTGTAGTTTCCATGTTACCTGACTTTAAATTTTGTTTGTTTTAAATTTATAATTTAATATTATGCTCTAAGTATAGCAAATAAGTTTGATATACAGAAATCAAAATTTCCAAAGTCGTATTTATAAAATATATTCCTTCATTGTCTAATTTTCCAGAAAATCGCTTAAATATATTTTCAAAGCCACATGATTTATAAGAAATATATTGATCATATAAATCTTTAGGACTTGGATATTGGTATTTTTTTAAATCAGCTCTATCAAATTCTTTTAAAATATAATACGACCATCTTAAAACATTCTGATATATGCGACCCCATTCAACAAATCCTTCAATTGTTAAACTCCCACTCATCACATTAATAAATTTAGTAGTTAATAGGCTTTCGGGGTTTTGCAATTCGACAAATTCCATCTTTGTATAGTATTTAGATTTTGAATCTATTGAATTTATATCTGGCAATTGCCAAAATTCATCCTCAATTATGGTCAATATATTCGGGGAATTAATTAATGAAATGTTATGAACTTCTAATTTTTCTAAAGCTAATGAAATATTGTGAAATAAATTAATACCCTCAGATGAAAGTTTGCCCGTACGTCTTTGAAAAATCTTTAAATTATTCAAATTATATTGAATATCTCTAAGGTTATTTAAAACAGCTTCGAGTTCTTCAATTTCAATATTTTCATACTCTACTATGTCTTGGATTGATTCTTGCGCTGGCTTGGCTTGCCAAAAAATTATTATTAATAAATATAAAGTAATTTTTTTCATATGTTCCTCAAAAAACTTAAAAATAGCTTATCTAGATTATATATTTATAGTTTATCAATAACTATAGCTTTTTTTAAAACTAATTTATTATACTCATAATTAATAGGCTCAGGTGATTTAAAAATTTAACTAAAAGAAGAAAATGAAAATATCTTTTTATTTTTTCTTAATCGCTCTTTTAATGCAAAGCCTTTTGCAAGCACAAGATGCTTTGCAAAATGTCGGTGCAACAAATATAATTTCTTTCTTTTTAAAGGAATACCCAGAAAAAGCTGGAATAAATAATGTTGATAATACAATAAAAGAATGCAATATACTAAAAAACCATTTCCAAACTATTTGCCAATCCCATAATATTTCACATAATTTTGCAATTTTTAGCACGTATGCGGGATATTTATCAATGAGCAACACAAATGGTCAAATTTCATTTCCAAGAAAAGTTATAAATAATTCAATTAATTTACTTGTTACAAATAAAGTGAACCCTGTTTTTATGTTTGGTTCAACAATTGCATTTTGGGAAATACAAGACCCAAATGCTAAAATGTATTTCTTAGAAAGATCACAAGACAAAGAAACTAAATTATTTTTTTGGGAAACTAAAGAAAAGCCTTTACCTAAAAGCAATAGAGTGCCAGTTCAAACAATTATATTATTCGCTGACCCTAAAGAAATATACGTACCAGTTGGTGCAACAATAACAAGATCAAGTGCAAATTTACTTTTACCGGATATTTATGTAAGAAAAAATATGAATAATCTTGCTAATATATTATTTGTTCTAAATATTAAACCTTTCTTTTCTAAGACAAATCAGATCTTTAAAGAAATCCCAATAGGTTATGAAAGCCTTGTAGTAGCCTAATTTGTTTAAAAAAATAATTATGTTATAATTGCAAGGCAGTAATTTATTTTATAAGGATTTATACCATGAAACTTCAGATTGCATTTGATCTAATTGACTTAGACAAAGCAGTAGAAATTGCTTGCAAAGTTACAAATAGTGCAGACGTTATTGAAATCGGTACCTTGTTAATCTATAAGCATGGTGCAAAAGCAATTGAGGCATTTAGAAATCATCTGCCACAAAACACATTGCTTGCCGATGCTAAAATAATTGATCGCGGAAAAGAAGCATCTAGCATTTTGTTAAATGCTGGAGCGGATTGGATTACAGTTATGGCCGGCACTAATAAAGATGTAATACACTCAGTGTGCACTGCCGCTCATAATTTAAATAAAAAGGTAATGTTAGACCTTTTAGATTCTGCCTCACCTGGGCAATCTGCTTTAGAAGCAAAAAGCTTAGGTGTAGATGCTTTACTCTTCCATCAAACTTATGATGAAGAGCAACCTCTTTTATTTTTAGACAGATGGGAAATGGTACGCGGCAATACCCAATTGCCTATACATGTTTCGGCTAAAATCACACGAGATTCCATACAACACATATTCGATGTTAAGCCCGATGGGATAATAATTGGCAAAGCAATTACCGCTGCTGACAACCCTGAAGCTGAAGCTAGGTTTTTCTATGAGCTTTGTAACAACAAATAACTTTTATTGACAAATGAGATAATTTTAAACTATATTAAATATAGTTATATGTTCCATTTTAACTTAAAGGATAAGTCATGGCTAATTCAAAAAATGCCATTTCAACTATTTTAAATGCCAATTTAACTGCATTCAACTCTGCATTCTTTTCTTTTTCTTATCCTTATTGCTATCAATACTTTTATTGCTAATTACTTAGCAAAACCCAATTTTTAATAATTTTTTAGTTAATTTTTAAGCGAAATACGCTTATATAATATTTTTTAAGCTAACGTAATAATCCTAAAATTTTGCGTTAGCAAATAAACTTTAGGATACTCATGAACAAAATAAATATAGTTATTTTAATGCTAATTCTAGTAACTTTTACTGGCATAATTATTTTCAAGCAAAGAAAAAAACATGCATTCACAATAGGCATAATTCAAACGGCTTCACATTCTGCTTTAGACGCCACACGTAAGGGCTTTATACAAGAATTAGAAAATACATTAGACAAAAAAGTAAATTTTATAATCAAGAACGCACAAGGCTCAGTAAGCCAAGCACATTTAATTGCACAAAGTTTTGCAAATGACATAGATATTGATGCAATATTTGCAATTGCGACTTTAGCATCCCAAACAGCCGCAAATATAGAAAAATCAAAGCCAATAATTATTGCAGCAGTTACAGACCCACAAGCTGCAGGGATCAATCAAACTAACGTATGCGGTAGCAAAGATATGATTGATGTTAAACGTGAAATTGATTTGCTACAAGCATTGGTTTCTAATGCAAAAACAGTAGCCATATTATCAAATCCTGGCGAAATTAATGCAAGAAAAATAACGGAAAAATTTAAATCAGAATTAGTATTACGACAAATACAAGTAATAGAAGTTCCAATAATACAAGAATCTGACGTACCTTTAGCAGTAGACAAATGCATAAACCAAGCTGACGTTATTTTAACACCTTTGGACAATATAGTTGCATCTACAATTGCATTAATTGCACAACGTGCAAAAGAAGCAAAAAAACCATTAATTGTCAGTGATAATTTACTAGTAGCCCAAGGAGCACTAGCAGCTAGTGGTGTTGATTATTTTTTATCGGGTCAACAATCCGGCCAATGCGCAATCGATATATTATTAAATAAAAAATCACCGGAAAATATTGGTTTTATGAATGCTGAAATTAAATCTTTTGTAATAAATAAAAATACATTGGAGCATCTTGATTTAGAAGTACCAGATATGATTAAAAATAATTGTGAATTAATAGAAGGATAATTATGAATTCAATAATCTTAACCACTTTAGAACTTGGCCTAATCTATAGCCTTGTAGTATTTAGTGCTTTGCTTACATCAGTATTATTAAAGTATGATGATCTTGCAATTGAAGCCAGCTTTAGTTTTGGTGGGGCCACTTGTGCCAGTTTATTAATGCATGGCGTTACACCATTTTTAACACCTGTCATTGCACTTTGTGCCGGTGCTTTTGTTGGACTGTCTGCCGGATTATTACATACCAAGTTAAAACTAAATAATATTATTACGGGCATTATTCTTATTGCAGGTTTTTTCTCATTAAATCTAATAATTGGTGGAGCAAATTTGCCATTAATTAATGTACCGACAATATTCTTGAATTCACCTAAATTATTAATTTTAATATTTCTTATTGTTATAGCTTTTTTAATAATTTCTTGGCTTTTAAAAACCGAAGTTGGCTTTCTAATAAAAGCATCAGGAACCAATTCTGATTTAGTAGAAAGTTTAGGCAAAAGCTCTGATTTTTACAAAATTATTACGTTAATGATTTCAAATGCTTTAACAGCACTAGCTGGGGCATTGTTTGTACAATATACTGGTTTCTATTCTATTTGGTCAGGCATTGGAATTTTAGTTATTGCATTAACTGGGTTAATTATTGCGCAAATGTTTTCTTGCAAATTTGGAATTAGTTTAATTTTAGGCGCAATAATTTACCAAATGATAATTACCATAACACTAACTTTAGATGTACCTATTGAATTGAATAAATTGATTACTGCAATATTACTTATACTTTTAATATTATTGCATAGGGGTAAAAATGCTTAAATTAGAAAATGTTAATGTAAAAATTAGAGATAAAAATTTATTAAATAATATTAATGTGATTGCTAATCAAGGTGACTTTATAGTTATTCTTGGCCATAATGGCGCAGGTAAAAGCACACTACTTAAAACAATTTTAGGTAAAATGAATTTAACATCCGGAAATATAACTTTAAATAATATAAATTTAAATAAATTAAGCCAACAAAAAAGGGCATTATTAATAAGTAACATGAGCCAAGATCCCAAAATGGGAACTGTAGATTCTATGACAGTGGAAGAAAACTTGGCAATAGCATTGTATAAAGGCAAAAAAACTAATTTACAAGATGGACTAAAAATATTGCAAAACTCAGAAATTTTAAAAAAGTTTCTGAGTTTGTTTGGTGAAAATATTTTAAAAACTAAAGTTTTAGATGTATCAGGTGGACAAAGGCAAATGCTTGCATTTATTATGGCAACAGCAAAACAACCTGAATTATTAATATTAGATGAACCTACTGCTGCATTGGACCCAATCTCATCAGAAGATTTGTTAAATTTAATAAAAACAATGTTAAGCCCAAATTTAATAACACTTATGATTACACATGATCTTGACCATGCTGTTAATCTTGGTAATAAAATTTGGATTCTGAAAAATGGAATAATTAGTGCTATACTTGAAAAAAACAACACAAATTTAACTATTGAAAGTTTAAAAAAATTATTATGAAAATAAAAACTAAAGCAAAGATATTAATTTTATTATTAACATTTAATATTAATATTTTTGGCATGCAACCATTTAAACAAGCTTTAATTGCAGCTAAATCTAAACTCCATCCGCATGTGTTAAAGACTTTAACATCAAAACTATTTTTACGACAGTTTAGTTCTTATAATAAAAAGATTACTAAAATTGAGTATGTCAAAATTTTAAATGATATACCTCAGAGACAATACCTAAATTCTGATAATAATTTTAAGCTAACATATTTTGATTTATTAAAAAAAATTAATCATTTTTCAAGACAAAATAATTATAAAAAAAATAGATTTTGGCTAAAACACTTATTAAGGTTTTACCCCAAATCAACAATTTTTAATGAAGATGGTTCAAATACAGAGCTTGCAAAATATGCATTATATCATGCAATTTCAACTTACGATTCTGAAATGATTATACAGTTAACTCAAATGGGCGTTAGTCTTGATTCTAGCATTGTCACTTATGAGATCGATACTGATTGTTTTGATAATATTAGATATGTAAAAAAAGAAATAATATTACGTGATCATTTAAAAAAAGAGTTTGGCAAAACGGATTCAGACTTAAATGATGATGATGAACTTTTAGATATATTAATTATGAAACAAAATTACGATAACATAAAGCAGTTATTTGAAACAGACCCAGTTTATGGGGATTATTATGACTCACGTACCTATGATCCAGAGTCAAATGGTGATTTAGATGGTGAAGATGATTCTTATGGTGACGGTGGCGAATAAAGAACTATCCTTTGCTAGTTCTATCAACAAATAAATTGTTACTCTTCTTATTTTATTTTGAGTTGAATTTATCAAACAGCAGAGCAATTAAAAGAACTATTGAAAAAATAAACCAATTTGGTTTATGATACTTTTTATAAATTATTTAATAAATAAAAAGAGATATAATGAAAAAATTACCAGTACTAAAATTAGTGCTATTTTTACTTTTTTTAAATACAAAAATACAGGCATTAAATGTTGAACAGGCTTTCTCTTTTCTTCAGACAAAATCCCAGACATTTAAAACAAATATTGATGATAATAATTGGATATTGCCTATTGTAGGAACGATTTGGGTAGCAGCTATCATATGCTTTGTTTTAGAAAAATGCCGAAAAAATAAAAAACAATACAAAAATTTTAAAAAACCTAAGCCTGTTAAACAAATAACACAAGTTACATTATAGCGCAACAGTTAGATGCTTTAAATTTATAAATGGCTTTTAATTGTAAAAATTGTGCTCGAGTAAAACTACTCATAATATCCGCTATTTCATTTTTATTTTTTTTCATCATCTTAGCAATATCTTTATAATTAAAGCACAGAGGTGTATATTTAATTCTTTCTATTTTTTTTATAAGCTCATATTTATCATCATTTTTTTGTAAATCTTTATAAATATTATTCTCGGGAACAATTGCAATATAAAAAAGCCCATTGTCTGAATCACATAAAGATAGTGCTTTAAGTCTAGGGATATAATAAATAGACTTAGTCCTTAAATAAATTTCAGCTCGACTTAAAAGATTTGTTAGTTTTTCATGAATATACTTTCTTTTAACACGCCCCCACTTATAAAACTCACCATCTTTTTCATTTATTAAACTTTCAAAAACTTGCTTATTAGTTGGAAATAATTGTAAATTGTTTACCCACAAACTAAAAGCTAAATCAAAGATTTTTACATTTTCTTGCAAATCTTTATTTCTTACAGGTAAATTAAGATCTTCTTGTAAGTTATCATCTACTTCAAATGGATTTTCTTCTACTTCTTCTATAGCTGGCAATTGTGATTGCTTAGATTTACTTCCAAATATATCTGGTTCCTCAAATACATTAACATCCATATCAGACTCATCATGATACGCTCCTGTTAACGTGGGATCAATGAAGATATTAAAATTATCAAATGGTTTTTTTTCTGCTGCTTGAATTGTAAATACACAAATTATAAGAAACTTACAAAAGTTTTTCATATTAAATACCTGCTAATTTAAAAATTATTTCTATCAACATAGCATTTATAAAAAATAAGAATAAAGCATTTATTTTAACTTATAATACAGCCGTTACACTTATATTTTTTAAAGTCATGAACACTAAAATTAATTTGTTTCTTTTTCTGTCTTTTTAAACTGCATATCATACATTTCTTTAAGTTCATGCGGTGATGTGCTATCAATAGCATCTTTATCTATACGATAATTAATAAATCTTGGAAATCGCAAAGCATATCCCAAATGATCTTGTGTTTTACCTGCACTATGCACAGGCGACATTGTAATTTCATCAGCTTTAACTTCACAAACTATTTCTGGATAAACCCAAACGTCAGGAATTAAATTTTTATGGCATTCAACATTTTTAGGTTGCTCATGCGCAACAATTTTATCACATTTAACTTTTAGTTCTTTCCATTCTGCGTCTGTCATACCGGTGCCAATTTTTGCAATTGTTTGAAAATGGTCTTTGTTTTTATTAAACACACCAACCAAAAATGCACCAATCCCAAAGCCTGAGCGCTTGCCTGAGCCATTGTAATAACCTAAAACTACTACGTCTACTGAATCGTTTAATTCACCTGAAAGTTCACGTTTTAATTTGATCCAATTAAAGTTACGTTTGCCTGCTTGGTATATTGAATCTGTTT
>JARLHJ010000023.1 GCA_031292305.1 Candidatus Babeliales bacterium | reverse complement strand
TTTCTTAATTAAAAATCACTTAAGGTAGCTTGTTCTACTACGCTCTTTGAGTTTCGAAGGACTGGCCTGCCATACGAAGCTTTACGCAAAGTATGGTGGGCGGTGCTGGATTCGAACCAGCGACCCCCAGTTTGTAAGACTGATGCTCTACCAACTGAGCTAACCGCCCCTATAAGCTTTTTTTATTTCAAAATTTTAACCGGAAAGTACGATAAAGTCAAAATAATTATTAATTTCTTTAAATAACTTCTTATATATTATATCTAAAATCATAAGTTGACAACAGGAATTTGCTTTATTTTCATTACTTCAATAAAAAATTACTTGAGACAATGTCGATTAAGATGTTAATGTTATTAAAATTCTTCATAAATAAAGGGCATTTATATGGCAAAAATAACTAATATTTTAGGTTCACTTTTTCTTTTGCTAATACTAGTTCATTTAATCCCGCCAATGATTCATATGGGCAAAAATTATTATGATGAGGCTTTTAATTTAAAGTCAAAGGTAGGAGTAATAAATCTACAGGGTGAGATTAATAATGCTGGAAGTTATATCAAAAATATAAAAAGTTTTTTTGAGAATGATTCCATTAAAGCAATATTATTACGCATAGAAAGCCCTGGAGGTAATGCAGGCTCAGGCCAGGTTATATTTAATGAGATTTTAGCCTACAAAAAAGAATATCCAAAGCCTGTAGTTACTTTAGTCTATGATGTATGTGCTTCTAATGCTTATTATATTGCATGTGCTTCTGATCATATTATAACTTCACCTTTAGCTTTAGTGGGAAGTATTGGTAGTTATTTGTTAGTAGGGTTGAAACTTAAAGAATTAATAGAAAAATATGGTGTTAGGTATGAGGTTATTCAATCAGGCAAATATAAGATGGCATTGAATAGATTTACAGATACTACGCCGGAAGTTAATGCAATGTTACAATCTATTTCTGATGACGCTTATAATCAATTTAAAAAAGATGTAGCAGTGCGCAGAAAATTATCATTAAATGATGCTGATAAATGGGCTAATGGTAAAATTTTTACTGGCAGACAAGCTTTTGAATTAGGTTTAGTTGATGAATTAGGTTCTGAGTATAATGCTATTAAGAAAATTAGAGAATTGGCATTAATAGAAAAAGATAAAAAGATTGATTGGGTTAAGGCCCCTGGGCCTTCTATTTTTGAAAGATTTATGGGAGCTGAAGACGAGGGTGTATCATCTAAAAGTTTTATGGAACTTTTTATTGATACTGTAGCTACTAAGATTACTTGTTTGGCTGCGCCTAAAATGCAATAACTAAGAAGCTACAAAAATAGTTTTATTTATTTCATAATATCAGGCGCCTGCTCGGCGAGAGGCAAAGGTAATTGTTTGATTACCTTTGCAAACCCAAACCAAAGACTGTGTCTTTGGAATCTCTAATCACTTTAAATGCTAAAGCCAGCTACCGATTTTACGCTAAGTTAATCCGTATTGACTTTGATTATTATTTCAAATTGGTTCGCATTTGTTTTTATCGATTTTTAAGAGCTAAATCGGTGCTGGTAGATCCTCGCCTTTCAAGTTATTAAAATTAATTTGGTATTGTAAGTTCGGCTTGAATCTACATAAAGTGATATAAGGTTTATAATTTTTAATTATTATTTAGTTGTTACTTTGGAACTTCTTTAACAACCAGCGTAGCTTTTTTATCTATGCGTAAGCCCTTAAATCTTCCAACTCGAAGTTTGCCACTTTTAGTCCACTCAGCAAATTCAAATTCCCCAACTAAAATTGGTTTTACCCAGTGTACTAAATTAGAGTTGCCGTCAAAGTTAACAAAAGGGCAATTTTTAATTTCTAATTTTTGTAACTTAGTTCCAAGTTCCATAAGTGTTAAGAATGTAAAGCCAGTTCCAACTTTGCCCGCGTACTGTAATTGCCCATCTTGGTAATAACCGACTAACAATGCGCCGAAATTAGAGCGTTCACCCAGTGGTTGAGTATAACCACCAATTACAAGCTCTTGGCCTTGTGAGCATTTAAATTTAAGCCAAGATTTAGAGCGTTTATTGTAATAGCTACTATTTATATCTTTAACTATTAAGCCTTCCCATTTTAATTGGCAGGCTTTTTTGAATGCTCGAATAGTGTCACCAGTTTTGTGTTTTGTATAAAGTAATATTTTATTATAATCTAAAAGTTTTTCTAAAATCTCTTTGCGAGCATATAAGGGCAAATGTTGAAGGTTGTAGCCATCTGCATAAACTAAATCAAAAATACAAAAGATTACGGGAACCTTTTTTTGCAATTTTTCTATGGTTGCAAAATCTTGAAGATTAATCCGTTCTTGTAGCATTTGAAAGTTAGAAACTCCTTTTTCTTGTGCTATTATTTCCCCATCAATTATAAAGTTATCAGCCTCTTGGTCTTGTAAAGCTTTAACAATCTCTGGATACGTATTGTTCATGCTATTATCATTACGGGATAATAGTTGAACTTTTCCGTTTTTTTTAAAAGCTAAGCATCTAACGCCATCAAATTTATGTTCATATACCCAATCTTTTTTTGTAAAATAGTCTTTTGTTAATGTCGCAAGCATTGGCTCTATAAAAGTGGGTTGTTTTTCTTTTTTTCTTTTTTTTAAAATATCGGTTGATATGTCTGCAAATATATTTTTTTTCATAACTAAACCCTTTAATTTATATTTTATTAATTCTAAAAATAAATTATATTAAAATATATAAACAAGTATTGTCTTAAAAACTCTTTGCTAGAAGTAAAAATGTCTAACTTTTCAACTGCAGAAAATTTCTCAGAAAGATCTTTAGATTTAAATGATCTTTTAATAACACATCCAATATCTACTTTTTATATTAAAGTAGTTGGTGATTCAATGATTAATGCAGGAATTAAGTCTAACGATATTATTATTGTTGATCGCGCACTTTCTGTTTCTAATAATAAAATAGTTGTAGTAAGAATTAATAATGAATTCACAGTTAAGCGCATTAAATTTGAGCAAGACAAAATTCTTTTAATTTCAGAGAGTGATGAATGTAAGTCTATTGAAATTAATAATGAAATTGATTTTGAAGTCTGGGGTATAGTCACTTACGTTATTCACAAAGTTTAATTATGCCAACATTTGCACTTGTCGATTGCAATAATTTTTTTGTTTCTTGTGAGCGCGTATTTAATCCTAAATTGGCCAATAAACCCGTTGTGGTGTTATCAAGCAATGATGCTTGTGTGATTGCAAGATCTAATGAAGCTAAAGCATTAGGTATTAAAATGGGCGAACCTGTATTTAAATGTGATCAGGTTTTAAAAAATAGAAATGTATTTATATTTTCGTCAAACTTTACTCTGTATAACGATATGTCTAAGCGGGTTATGCAAAGCCTTACCCAAATGGCACGTGAAATTGAAGTTTATTCTATTGATGAAGCATTTGTGTTTTGGCCTGATATAACGCTTAATAATCACGATTATAGCAAGCATATAAAACATAAAATTAAACAAAATATTGGTTTGCCTGTTTCTATTGGATTGGGACCTACAAAGACTTTGGCAAAAATGGCAAATAATATTGCAAAAAAAAGCGAATCAGGAGTTTTTGAAATTACTGAATCTAATTTAGATGAAATATTAAAAGTAACGCCAGTAGGTGATATTTGGGGAATAGGTAGGCGTTATACAAAATTTTTAATAAGTTACGATATTAATACTGCTTACGATTTAAAAAATTGTGATGACAATTGGGTGCGCAAAAATCTTTCTATAATTGGTTTAAAAACAGTTATGGAATTGCGCGGTATATCTTGTTTTAATTTAGATGATAATCCTGAAGCTAAAAAATCTATTTGTGTTTCACGCTCATTTGGAAAAAATGTTATAGAAATTGAAGAGCTTAAAGAAGCATTGGCTCTACATGTTACTGGTGCAGCTGCAAAATTGCGTAAACAAAATTCTATTACATCAAGCGTGAATGTTTTTATTATGTATACAAAATATCATGATAATTTTAGATTTTACCAATCACTTAGCTACCAATTGCCAGTTGCTACAGCTTATACGCCTGATCTCATTCGAGCTGCAAACATATGTTTAGAAAAAATGTTTAAGCCCGGGTTATTGTATAAAAAAGTTGGAATAGTATTTTATGATTTTGTTTGTGCTGATTTTGTACAAATGAGTACTATTAATAATGTTAATAATTTAGAGAAACAAACTAAAGTTATGAGAACTATCGATAAGATAAATTCTAAAAAGGGCAAAAATAAAGTATTTTTTGCAGCAGCACTGTCAGATTATTCTTGGGAATCGAGGCGATTAAAAAAATCTGCTAATTTTACCACCAATTGGAATGAGATTTTAACTATAAAAATTTAGCCTGCATCGGTAAAGCCAAATTGGTTTCTAGCTAATGCTTTAGTGAAGCCCACATGTTTTAAAGTGTAAAGCAGTTCATCTTTTTTTGGTTTCATTAAAGTGTCATGTTCTTCAATTTCTAACCAATCAAAATTTTTTGTTTGCAATTCTTCTATAGCATTTTTATAAGTTTGCAGGGATATATCAGAACCTACCATATCTATAATGTAATTAAATCGTGCAAGTATACTATTAATTAAATCGTTAAGTTCATCCAATTCAAATATTATAGATTTTAAATTATAAGCAGCCTGGCTCAATTCTTTATATTGTTCCCATACGTCTTGGTGTTCATCATTTAAATTAAATAAACATTTATTGAAAGCATTTTCTAAAAAGCTTATTAATATTGTACGCAATTCTGTAGACGTTATGTCTTTTTCTTCTGGCTTTTCTTTATCTGCTAATGCAGAACATATTTTTTGAGATACCTTACTTAAAAAATTATTTGGGTCTTTTTTAAAGTGTGCAAAATTATCAGCGAATTCAGTGCATAAAATATCTTTTATTACATATTCATCGCTTGTATGTTGAATATCTGGCATAAGGTATGCGCCTAAAAGTTCAGGTAATTTATTTGCCATATTTAAAAGTTCTTTGGAACTTATGTAGTTTGAGTATTTTATTTTTTTGGTGAATATTTTAAAAATTGTTTTTATGAATGCGCGGTTTTGGCCTGATGTTTTTGCATACTGAATAAACTGAATTATATCATCTAGATTATTTGGTAAAAAATCTTCAATATATTTAGGATTATTATATCTGTGATTGAAAAAACATGTTAAACCAAAAGTTGAAAAATTAATTGGTGTATAAAATAGAGATTCATCTTCCAATAAATTTTCCCCTGATATTATTATTGTATTTTTTTCCGAGTTACTATTATTATAATTAGCAGGTGTCGAATTTGCTGAAATTAGGTGTGTAAATAATATGAGATATGTATATATAAACATTTTTTTCATTAAAATATCTCCTAAATAGTGGAATTTATTTTTAAACTATCAGAAGTTTTAAAATAATAAAGCAATAGATTAAAGGAAGTTGAATGGCTTTATATAGTTACAAAGCTATGTCAAAAGATGGCAAGGGTCAAAAGGGTTTTGTAGAAGCATCGTCACTATCAAGTGCTAAAGAGCAATTGTTGCGGCGTGGTTTTTTTATATCAGAAGTTCTTTTAGCAAAAGAAGCATCAGTTTCTTTGCCTTGGTATAAAAAACTATTTCAAGGTAGTGTGTCAGAAAAAGATAAAATTCTTTTTACAAAACAATTATCAATTTTGTTAAGATCTGGAATCCCGTTATTGCAATCATTAGAATTGTTAATGGAGCAAGTTACAGGTAATTTACGATCAATTTTAGTATCAGTTAAAGATGGTATTAAAGAAGGGCATTCACTTGCAGAAGAATTAAAAAAGTATCCTAAAGTTTTTGATTCTATTTATGTGCAATTAGTACGTGCGGGTGAAGCGACAGGTAAGTTAGAAATAATATTAGACAGATTAACTACTTATTTAGAACGCAAACAAGAGATACAAAAAAAGATTAAAGGTGCATTAAATTACCCTTTAACGCAATTAGTTATGATTACTTTGGTTGTAATTTTCTTATTATCATACGTTGTACCTCAAATGGCACAAACATTAATGCAGCGTGGGCAGCAAATGCCAACGCCTACCAGAATTTTATTAAGCTTATCTGGTTTTATAGTTACCCATTATATTTTTTTGCCACTTATATTAATTGGGTTATTTGTTTCTATAAGATATTGGTTATCTACGCCATCTGGTGCGTTAACATTTGATAAAATTAAATTAAAACTCCCGGTAATTAAGTATTTTGCAAAAACTAATGCTATAGTACAATTTAGTAGAACATTAGGAATGTTATTAGAAAGTGGTGTTAATTTATCAGAAGCTTTAGATATTGTAGTTAATATTATTGATAATAAAATTTTGGCAAAGCAATTACGTGATGCTAGAGATAAAATTGTTAAACAAGGTAAAATTGCCCAATTTTTAAAAGAGACTGGTATATTTCCTGCAATTGCTATTTATTTAATTAAAACTGGTGAAGAAACTGGTGAACTTGATACCATGTTATTAATTGTTGCAGAAAATTATGAAACTGAATTATCTGAAATGACAACAAGCTTAACTGCTAAAATTGAACCTATTATGATGATATTTATGGCATTAGTAGTAGGGTTTATTGTTATGTCAATTGCGTTGCCATTAACACAAATGAATCAAGCGGTATAATTATTTAATGAAAGGTTAATATGAACAATAAGAGTCTAAGATCTGGATTTACATTTATAGAGCTAATTATTGCATTAGCAATTTTAGCGGTGCTTTCTGTGGTTATTATTCCTGGTACATTTAGATATTTAAAGCAATCTAAGATAACCAAGACAGAAACTACATTAGGTACATTAAGAACTGCTATAAGTTCTTATTATGCTTCTGTTGGAAAATATCCAACATCGTTGACTGATTTAATTAGAAAACCAGCAGATGTTCCATTAAAAAAATGGGTAGATAAATTTTTAGATTTAGATGATGT
>JARLHJ010000022.1 GCA_031292305.1 Candidatus Babeliales bacterium | reverse complement strand
CCAGTCACCGCAGTTGTTTAAACAGATTTTAATGATGTCGGGTTTTGATAAATACTATCAAATCGTTCGTTGCTTCCGTGATGAAGACTTACGAGCAGACAGACAACCTGAATTCACTCAGCTTGATATGGAAATGTCATTTATTAATGAACATGACATTCAAAATATTATTGAAAAATTATTGCAGCATATTTTAAAAAAAATATTTAACATAGATTTACAATTACCATTACAACGCATGCAATTTCAACAAGCGTTTGATGAGTATGGTGTTGATAAGCCTGACTTACGCTTTGATCTAAAGATTAAGAATTTTTCTTCTGTGTTTGCAAATACAGATGTAAAATTTTTAAAATCAGTATTAGATAATAATGGTAAAATTGGTGGAATTGTAGTTCCTGACAAAAATTTTACACGTTCTGAATTAGATACTTTAGTTGAAAAAGCTTTAAGTTTTGGCGCTAAAGGTCTTTTATATATTCGCTTCAGTGAAGATGGCAAACCAGAATCACCAATTGCTAAATTTTTACCAGAAAATTTCTTAGAACAAGTTCAAGCAATTTATCCAGAAATAAAAAAAACAGACACGCTGTTTTTAATTGCTGGTGAATACGAAGACGCTTGGACATTATTGGGGCGCTTAAGATCCCAACTTGGAAATGACTTAAATTTAATAAATAAAAAAGATTTAAAGTTTTTATGGATAGTAGATTTCCCAATGTTTGAATACGACAAAGAAGAAAAACGTTGGGCTGCTAGACATCACCCATTTACCAGTCCACAAGATGGTTGGGAGAACCAACAACCAGGCGATATCAAAGCACGCGCTTATGACGTTGTATTAAACGGCATCGAGCTTGGTGGTGGTTCAATACGTATTTTTAATCGTGAAAAACAAGAAAAAGTTTTTGGAATGCTTGGTATAGATAAAGAACTTGCATATAAAATGTTCGGTTTTTTATTAGAAGCACAAGAAATGGGTTTTCCACCTCATGGCGGCATTGCATTAGGTATTGATAGATTTGTTATGTTATTAACAGGTTCTGATTCAATACGTGAAGTTATTGCATTTCCTAAAACTGCACGTGGTTTTGACCCTATGATGGAAGCGCCTACTTTAGTTGAAGAAAAAAAACTTAAAGATTACGGTTTGATGTTTACGCCAATCGTTAAAAAATAATAATAAAATCAAAAAGAGCATTTCACAATTAAGTGAAATGCTCTTTTTTTTGAGTAGTCATTTACTTTTAGATAATTGAATGTTCTTTTAGAGTTTTAAGTGCATAATCAGGATGCACAGCTATAATGCCAAATTTTTCAGCAGCTTTTCTGTTCTCTTCTTGATCATCAATTAAAATAACTTTTTCATTTTTATTTTTCTTAAATTTCAAACATTTTTCAAATAATTTAGTCGCAGGTTTTAATAATTTTTCTTCACAAGAAAAAACCTGTCCATCAGAATATTCAAACACATCTTTAAAATTATTTTTTAGGTTACCTAATTTGTCAGATGACCAATTAGATAAAATTACACATGTATTTTTTCTTTTCCCATTTACACCGGTTGCTTGATAGCATTGTTTTAATAAGCCAAAATGCTTTGTTTTTGTTAGCGTCTTTAGAGAAGTTTCTGGGTCAAAGCAAATGCGTAAAGTTCTTTCAAAGATTGTGCGTTGTCTTGAATTTTTAAAATAACTCTTATTGGCTTCTGTCCATGCATTTGATATTTGCAATACTTCTTTGCCTGATAATGTTCCTAATAAGTTTTCACGTAATAATGCTGGCAATGGTTTGCCTGCAACAGACAACGCACCATTATCAGGATTATTTAATGGACATGGAATTAATGCAAGTGTGTCTAAGAATAAGTCTCGCATATGTGGTTTTAGTTTTTTAAAACTTAATTTGTTACTAACCAAAAAATCTAAAACATAAGCACTAGTATTAAACATGCCCATTTGATTAAAAGAAGAGCCAGCGCTTGAGGTTAGTAATGTATCACCAACATCCCAGATAACAACATTTGCATTAATTTGCATTGCGCAAATTGAAGCAAATAATAATAAAGTTAGTTTCATTTTCATTTCATTCCTTGTGGATTAAGTTGGGTTTTTAGTTTTTCAAAAATTTTATTACTAAGTTCATTGTATTCACGCATCAGCTTTTCATCATTCAATTGAAAGCTATAAACATCAGGGCCATTTATTGGATCAAGTAAATATTGCGTAGTTGCTGGAATTGACCATTCAAAATAATCATCATTTTCTATTTTTTTACCAGCTCTTATTGCATCAAGAACTTCTTTGGTATTTTTTGTACTTTTCCCGTTAATATTTGCAGAAGTTGGATAACCTCCAGGGCTTACCAATCTCACTTTGTTAATGTATTTAGCTGGTATAGACACCATGACTATCTCACCATACTTGCTTGCCTTAACGTATAGGTTTTGTAGTTGGGTTAGGTCTGTTAAATTTTGATTATAAAAATCTAATAAATTAAACTGTTTAAATATTTGTTCGCTTGAATATGGTGGGCTATAAACACTCGTATTGTTAAGAAAATATTGAGTAAGAGTACAAGCCATTGTAGATTCATGTGCATTGCCAAACAATGCATGGTTCATAAATAAATAATCAGTTCTGTTATCAGATGGAGTAGCTAAATTATTAAATCTAAAAAAGACAAAATTATCTTTGATTTTTTGGTTTTCTTTAATTTCACGTAATTTTTTATAAATAGCAGAAATAAAGCTAATTTTTCTTCTACGACCATGATAAAAGACATAGTTTCCTTTTTTGAATTCAGTTTCTTCTTTGGAATATATTTTTACTAAATAGTCTGCGATTTTTTTCTTTTTAAGTTCAACGTGTTTCTTAAAAAGATTTGTAATAATTATTAAATTTTTAAATAAATGCTGTCTTGTTTGGCTTGTTGGGGCTAATTTTAATTTATTAAATCTTTCTTGAATGCTATCGATAATTTCTTTCTGAATAATACTATAAACCTTATTTTGTTCACTTATTAAATTAATCAAAGATTGAACTGTGTAATTAAACTTTGAAATAATTAGATTGGTGTAAAAAGACTTTATTGCAAAATTATTAGATGATTCTAATAATTTAATAATTTTGGGCGAATTTTGGTTAATGAGTTTTTTCACATATTTTAATAGCTTTGGTTGTGTTTTTAAAATTTTTAATAAATCTATAGATGATATCGAAGGAAGTTTTATTTGGGATCCGTTGCTAAAATTTATTAAATCTTCTCTAACCCAATAAGGTTTTGAGGCTGTGTTATTGTTGGTATTAAATCTAATCAATTCCTTACCCGATTTAATATCGTATATAATTGAGTAATATAGAATATCTTTATAATTTTCATCTGTGTATTTATGCAAGTTTAAAATTAACTTGGAATTATCAGGTGACCAATCCAAAGATAAAATATTATCTGAATTGCCAGAAGAGCGAAGAGTATGTGTTTTCTTTGATTTTATCCATTTACCAGATTTTAAATTTTTATTAAGTAAATGGATAGTATTGTTGTCTAATAATATTGCCAAATTTAAATTATTACGTGACCATGCAATATCTGCTATAGGATAAGTAACCATAATTGGATCATTGTACAAATTAGTAGTTTTATTAACTGCTTCAATTTTTAAGCACGATTGTCCAACGCAAAAATGAGCAAACAATGAGTTGTTCGGTGAGAGCTTACTACTCAAAGACCAATCTCCCGAAACAGGCAATGATTTTATGGCAAGATCATCTGTGTTAATAATTAAAACCTTGTAATTAACAGTATGGTATGTTCGGGTATTTAATATTAGATATTTGCTATTCCTTGACCAGGAATAACTCAAAATTATAGTTTTATTTAAAATTAATTTCTTATTTAAATCAATTTGCTTTAATTTATTACCATCAAAAATAGTTATTTTTGTACTCTTTAGAGGTTTATCAATAGATAAAGTCACATATTTTTTTAAATCTGGAGAATAGTGACGATCTTTTGTGGGATCCATTGATTTTGTTTGATTAGCATAAGTCTTTTTAATCAACTCATTTAGCAATTGTTCTTGCGTTTGCGGTTTAGTGACTACTGTTTTCTTATTTGTCGACTTCTTTAAAACCTGAGCAGCATTGTTTAAGTTAACATGAAGTAAAAATAATAGAGATACAATAAAGTATTTAATAAACTTCATATAATCCCCCACAGAGATTTATGTGTACTATTTGCTGCAATATGAATTTTTAGTTTATCAAAAATCTTCTGACTTAGTTCATTGTATTCACGCATCAGCTTTTCATCATTCAATTGAAAGCTATAAACATCAGGGCCATTTATTGGATCAAGTAGATATTGCGTGGTTGCTGGGATTGACCATTCAAAGTAATCTGCATTAGTGACTTGCTGGTTAGTTTTAATTGCATTAAGAATATTTTCAGTGTTTTTGGTGTATTCACCATTTACAACTGCAGAAGTTGGATATCCGCCAGGACTTACAATTCTTACTAAATTAACTTTATTGCTTGGTATAGAAATTAATAAAACTTCTCCAAACTTACTTGCTTTAAGGTATAACTCTTCAAGTTTTTGCAAATCTGCTTTGTTTTGTTCATAAAAATCGACTAGCTTAAATTGTTTAAAAAGTGACCCAATTGTATATTGACCTTGATATACACTTTTGTTTGAAAGAAAATACTGCGTTAATGTGCAAGCAGTTGTAGTTTCATGCGCATTGCCAAACAACGCATGATTCATAAACAGGTAGTCTGTTCTATCGCTATATGCTGTTTTTTGTTCATTAAATCTAAAGAAAACAAAATTATCTTTTACTGTTTGTTTTTTTGTAACAGTCCATAAATTCTTGTAAATTTCAGAAAGTAAACCACCTGTTCTAAATCTGCCATGATAAAAAACATAGTTGCCTTTTTTGTATTCTTCTTTTTCTTTTGCATATATTTTTAGTAATAAATTCGAAACATCTTTATTTTTTAACCCAGCATGCTTTTTGTACAAATTAAAAATGATCAATAAGTTACATAAAAAATGTTGCTTGGTTTGGCTGATGTTATCAAATTTAAATTTACTTATCTTCTCTATAAAAGCATTTATAGTATTTGGTGGAATAACATCTAAAAAATTATTCTCTGTTATTACTTCAATTAAAGACTTTATTGTAAACTTTATTTTCTTTGTTTTTTCAAGACTCTCTAAATAGAATTTGGTGAAATACTCTTTAATTTTTTCATTCAAGTTTTTTGTATTAACTAAATTGAAAAACTTCTGTGCATCGTCTTGAATAAGTTGTTTTGCATATTTTGGTAATGTTGGCTGCGCTTCTAGTGTTTTTATAAAATCATTGGAGTTTAATTCTGGAATTTTTATTTGAGAACCATTACTACTATGTATTAAGTTATCTTTTACCCAATAATATGTCTGTCCATAACTAGGAATATTAATTTTAGTCAATTCTTCATGTGAATTAAGATCATGTATGCTTAGTTGGTATGTATAGCCATAAGAAGAGTATGTATTCGTATTTAAAAGAAGTTTAGAACCATCTGGCGACCAAGTGCATGAAGAAAGTGTATCTTTAAAACCAATTAATTTTTTTGATTCTATCCATTTACCCGACTTTAAATCTTTGTTTAAGATCTTAATAGTATTATTGCTTAGTAATATTGCCAAGCTACAGCTATTGTGTGACCATGCAGTATTCAGAACATATTCAACATTAAATGTTTTATTATACAATTCAGTATTTTTATTGGGGTCTAAAATTTTTAGATAATAAGTACCATTCATAGCTAATAAAGAATTATCAGGTGACAAAACGCTTCGGGTATAATTTTGATCTGATGGAAGTGATTTTATATCCGTAGTGTCGAGTGTATTAATTATAAGAATTTGATAAACATAGCTACAGTAATTATTTGAAACAGTGCAAGCATTTAATATTAAATATTTGCTATCAGATGACCAGGCACAACTTGAAATCCAAGATTGGGTAGTTAGTTTTTTGCTTAAATCGATCTGTACAAATTTATTATCATCAAAAATTGTTATTGTCGTGCTGGTTAAGTAACTGCTTATAGATAAGTTTGCATATTTTTTTAAATCAGGAGAAAAGTAATGACTTGCTAAAGCGTTTGGGTTTACAATTTCTTCTGTATATGTTTTTTTTATTAATTCTAGAAATAATTTCTCAGATTCTTTTGACGGATCAATAACAGACTGTTGTGCGGCAACGTTAACTTCCTGAGCTACAGGTTGTGCAGGCGCGACTATGGCTATTGGCAATGTAACAGGCTTAGCAACTATAGGTTTTACTACCGGCGTTATAGTTGGTTTTGCTAAAACTATAGGTTTTACTTTGACAGGCGCAGCTTTTTTTGGTTTAGCAGGGGCCTTGATAGCTGGCTTTGCAATTGGTTTTTTTAGAACCGGAGCAGCAGTAAATAAATTTGCTTGCAAAAGAAGTGCTATAGATAAAATAAAGTATTTAATAAATTTCACATAACCCCCAAATAATCACTAAGTCAATTAAACCTATTTATTTAATTTTAGCGACTATTTAGGTATTTGCAAAAGCCCCTAAATCCAAATAGAAAACATTGGTATTTTAAAGTGAATTACAGGTTTGTTCTTAGGCTTGAGGAAGCCCTCACTCAGAAAAAGTGGGGCTTGCGATTTTTTATTGGAATTTTACCTATTTATTCTTTTTGATCCATTCTTTAATTTTAACCTCAAGTGATTTCTCTTGCACAGGTCCACCACCTTGGATTACATCTTTTCCGCCACCTCGCAAGCCAAAATTATCTTTTAGCCACACCGAGAAGTCTTTAAGATTGATTTTAGGTGTAAATTCAGGAGATACTGAGCTTATGAATGAACTTGCGTCACCAGAATTACTAATAATAAAATAAAAGCCAGGTTTTTTATTAATTAAAGAGTTTGAGATTTCTTTAAGGTCAGAGCTTTCAAAATCTTGTAAACTAAGAAATAAGAATGGAGCGCCATTAATTTCTTCTATTTTGGAAAGCCAATTATTTACTTCGGATTGCCAACCTTGTTTCTTTAGTTTAGCCAAAGTAGTTTGCAACTCTTTTAGTTGTTCTTTGTATTTTAAAACAGTATCAACAACTTCATCAGGTTTAATTTTAAACTCTTGGCTTAATTGCTTGACTGTAGAAAAATCTTGTTGGAAAAGTTCTATTGCTTTTGGTCCAGTTAGTGCAAGTATTCTTCTATTTCCTGCTGATAAAGCACCAACTTCAATTATCTTAAAGCAGCCAATTTCACCAGTTGCATGCACATGTGTACCACCACAAAGTTCTGCAGAAAAACCTGGCAGGTCAACAACGCGAACTTTTTCTGGATTATATTTTTCACCAAATATAGCAATGACGCCTTTAGCAAGTGCATCTTTGTAATTTGTTTGGTAAACATCTACAGTAATATTTTCACGTGTTTTAGCATTTATAATATCTTCAACTTGTTTTATTTCTTCATCTGTTAAATTTCTATGAAATGTAAAATCAAATCTTAAATAATCAGGGTGAACTACTGAACCAGATTGTTTTACTGTTTTGCCCAGTACTTGAATTAGTGACGCTTGCAGCATGTGTGTTGCTGTGTGATTTTTCATTGTATCAATGCGCGTACTTTTATCTACAATAGACTTTATTTTGTCACCAACGCTTAATGAAAATTCAGGTTTTATTTTTACAGCAATTGCTGTGTTATTATTAATTTTTTTTAAATCTAAAATTTCAGTTTTTTTATTACCGAGCTCTATCCAGCCTTTATCATTTACCTGTCCACCTGTTTCTACAAAAAAAGGTGATTGCTTTGTTATTACCCATCCTGTTGATCCAGCTGCTAATTTGTCAGAGATTTTATTCTCGGAAATTATCGCACTGATTTCTGATTGGTTATCTAGTTCTTTATAGCCAATAAATTCAGTTGTAATGTTTTCAGGCAGTTCTACTTCTTGAAACTCTTGAGTTGTTTTTTTGCCTGACTGCTCGCGTTGCTTAAGCATTTCTTGTTCAAAACCCTGCTCGTCTACAGCAAAGCCCTGTTCGCCTGATATTAACTTTGTAACTTCTATTGGAAAACCATAAGTGTCGTAAAGCTTGAATGCTTGCTCGCCAGTGACAGTTTTGTTTGTGTTGGCTTGTAGATATTTTTCAAGAATTAGTTTGCCACGCACTAAGTTGGTCGCAAACTTTTCTATCTCATTTTCTAAAACGCTTTTAATTAATTTTTCATTAGTTTTTAGTTCAGGATAAATATCACCCATTTCTGCAATAACTGTTTGTGAAAGTTCTGAGAAAATTGATTTGTTAGTTAATTTTTGTTCAAATAAAGCTGCACGTCTAATTATTTTTCTTAATACATATCCGCGACCTTCATTTGATGGTGAGCACCCGTCTGCAATTAAAAAACTGCAAGCACGAATATGATCAGAAATTACATGAAAGGCAGCCTTAAGCAAGTCAGTTTGTTCAGAATATTTAACACCAGTAAGTTCTTCAATTTTATGAATTATTAATTCAAAGCTATCTATCTCAAAAACAGAATTCTTATTCTGCATTATTGAACAAATGCGTTCAAATCCCATACCCGTATCAATACTTTGTTGTTTAAGAGGTAATAATTCGCCATTAGCTTGGCGATTGTATTGCATAAAAACTAAATTCCAAAATTCCATAAATCTATCACAAGAACATCCAGGAGCGCAGCTTTCTTGTCCACAACCAAATGAAATACCGCGATCATAATAAATTTCTGAACATGGTCCACAAGGTCCAGTTTCTCCCATTTGCCAGAAATTATCAGCAGCGCCAAGTCTATAAATTTTTTCTTTAGAAACACCTATTTCTTTGTTCCAAATATCGTAAGCTTCATCATCTTTTTCAAAAACAGTCACATATAGATATTTTGTATCAAGTTTAAGATAATTTGTTATAAATTCCCAAGCAAATGCAATTGCTTCTTTTTTAAAGTAATCGCCAAAAGAAAAGTTTCCCATCATTTCAAAAAAAGTAAGATGGCGTTTTGTAAAGCCAACATTGTCTAGGTCGTTATGTTTGCCACCTGCACGCATACATTTTTGAATGGTTACAGCGCGTACGTAACTACGTTTTTCTAAACCCAATAATACATCTTTAAATTGATTCATTCCTGCATTTGTAAACAACAAAGTTGGATCTTGGGCAGGAATTAAAGATGAACTTGCACATTTTTCGTGTTTATTTTTGATGAAAAAATCAAAAAATTTATTGCGAATTTCTATTGATTTCATAAAGAGTTACCCTTAGTTTTTTTACTTTAAACTTAAAGGTAACTCTTTTTTATGTTTTTATCAAACGTCAGAAACTATTTATAGCCCAGATATTTATACAAGAACTTCAACCAATTTGGGTATAAATTAGACCAATGCAAGTCAGAATAAGAAGGGATTATTAAATTGTTGGGAAAATAAATTGATATTCCCATGCTTTTCGCACGAAACTCGCTTGAGGTTTTGTTAATTACTGATTTATTAATTAAATCAATTGCTAGTTTTAAATTATAAGTAAGTTCATCAATGGTTGTAATTAATATATTTAAATCTGAATTTTCTAGATGATTAATTAAATTTTGATAAAAACAACTCAAGTCAATATGGTTTAAACCATAACGAGGAGTTTTACTTAATGAATCTCTAACAACTATAGCTAAATCACTGTCTTCATCTATCATGCTTTTTAGAGTTAAAGAAATTTTATCTACTATACCAGCAAGCTTAATTGCTTTTGATGTATCCACTGCAGATAATGTGTACTCTGCATTAGCTTGCATGTAATTTTCTCTATAAGAATCTACAATTTTTAAAGCAAAACTTTTGGGTTGTATTATATTATTAAGTGAATTCAAAATTTTCTTATAACCTAATCCATATCCAGCAATATAATGCTGAGAAGCTACATAATATTTTACATGATCAGCTACTGCAATGACATTCTCAATAGATGCCATGAGACAAG
Source organism: Candidatus Babeliales bacterium (assembly GCA_031292305.1). GTDB lineage: Bacteria > Babelota > Babeliae > Babelales > JABDEC01 > JARLHJ01. Next base: position 26,639 of record JARLHJ010000022.1, on the reverse strand, counting down.
CATCTTGACAAAGAACATCAATTTTCTTTCCATTGCGTGATCTAACAACTTCAAAAAGAGCATATCGTAAGTCTTTATCAGAAATAGAATTTTTTGATGGAGATTTTGATGTCTGATTCAAAATACCATTCTTTAAATTCCAAAAATTTAAAAAAATAAATTCATCAGAAGATTGTGATATTGCCCATCTTAAACCTTCGAGTAAACTTTCGCGCGAACTACCTGCTTTGCCAAAACTTAATTCTTGTTCATTAAAGGTTTTATTTGATTGTAAAATTAATTTCTTACTAAATCTTTTTTGGGTGCTATTAAAGCCATTAAAAAAAATTAAACTATTCACATCCTTATTATAATTTCTTTTTATTTCATCTATGTCATATAATGCAAAGGGATGAAGATTAGTAGAATCTACATGGGTATAAAACAACCAGGACTTTTTTGGAAGAGAAGCGGTACTTACTAATTGAATAGTTAATAAGAAAGCTAGACATATTTTTTTCATTTTTACCCTTTTTGTTTTAGACTAAAACAACTATTACTATTTATCCAATAATTTTGTTAATTCCTCAAATTTGGGTTTTAAATCGTTGTAAATTTTATTTAAATCAAATGAGATTATTTTTACATCAGCAATAATAGGTAAAAAGTTTGTATCTCCCTGCCATCTAGGAACAATATGTGTATGTAGATGTGATGGTATGCCAGCACCCGCAATTTTTCCTAAATTGATTCCAAAATTAATCCCTTCGCAATTTAATTGTTCTTCTAAAATGTTGATACTATGGTTTATAAGCTCGATTAATTCGGACCTTGCTTGTGTGCTTAGTTCATCTAATCTTTGGACATGAGTATTTGGAAGAATCATTAAATGGCCAGTGTTGTATGGATATAAATTAAGTATTACTAAATTATATTTAAATCTTGCTAAGATGAAATTGGATGTATCATTATTTTCAGAAAATTTTAAGCAAAATACACAAACATCTTTTGTAGCTTTTGGGTTTTTATCTGGCCCATTTTGTTGAACGTATTTACTTCTCCAGGGAACGTATAAAAATTTCATATCACCCTACTTTGTTATTGTTTTAACCTCATCAATTATTAATATATCATTTTTTACCCAAATGCCATGCGCAGGAAAAATTACTATTTTGAAATTCCCAATTCGTTGTATATTTTCTGAATAAAATGACACGGGCCTAATTAGACAATCAAATGTTGACATTGCAAAAAAATCATCAACAACGTTCTTGTCATGCGCATTGTCTTGTTGTCTGCAAGAAAAGGTAATGTTGGGATTATTAATAAATTTTTTATATTTTTCCATTATACACTTAGGATTAGGATCATCGGTAAAAATATGTACATGAAGAGGCTTGTTATTTAAAAGCTTATAAATATATAGTATTTGTTTTAAATAAAATGAATCTGGTGGAAATTTAAATGGCCATCTAACATCCGAAAAATAAAAGCGTTTTTTCTGATGCTCTATTGCCAATTCATCTGCATCTATAACATTTTCAGGATTATAATTTTCTAAATCTAGTGCATCTTTTGAGAGCAATGGCAAATCATAACCACCACCCTTTCTTACATGTAAGGCAACTTTAATTATGTTCTTGTCTAATTTAGGGCATGCAGGTTGGATTGGGCGCGTCAACTTTATTAGTTTCTTAAAATCATTATCGGCATCGTGGACTGCTTGCGGGCTCATTTCTTCTTTATTTAAAGAAAAATTAACATCTACAATAAACAACGTGTCTTCATTATAGTGCCTAATTTCGGTTTCATTATTTATTTTAATAATATTATTAAAATAAATAAAATTATTCTCTTGTGAATCTATAGACTTTTGAATTTCTAACTCATCATAATTATTAAATTTTGTAAATAAAACAGGCAAGTTGTATTTGCAAGAAAGATATTTAGTTGTGTAGATAATAGACAAACAGTCTCCAAATCTAGAACGGCCAGTTTGAGCTTTAAAGGCTCTAATTGGATAGGCATAATCTAAGTATGAAAAATTTAATGGCAATATAAAAAAAATAAAAGCTGTAATAAGTTTTAACATATTTTTACTTTAAATAAGAAGTTTTTCTTATTATATCAACTATATTTTTTTGTATAATATAATTACCAATCTATTGACAAAAAAAACATAAAAAAAATATTATAAACATTATTAATAACAATTTTTTAGGGAGGGCATGAGCTTTTATAATAAAATTAAAATAAATGTTTGTAAAAAATAAGGGACTAAGATGTATAAAAATTATTTTAAGACTTATAAGTTATTGATTTTTGTTTTCTCGATTTCAAATTCTATAATAGTTTCATCAGCAATTAATCAAACCCAATATTTGGTTAATCATGTTGTTAAAAGTATTAAGAATGCTGATAATAAAACATCTCAATTAAATTCAGATATATTAAAACTGGAAGGCATGTCTAGCGATAAAGTTAGACATCTTTTAAATAATATATGTTCTTTGAAAAATGGGAGATATTTAGAAATTGGTGTATGGAAAGGTTCGACATTTGTTTCAGCCTTATATAATAACACAAAATTGTTAGAGGCAACAGCTATTGATAATTGGGCCCAATTTACTGGACCAAAGCAAGAATTTCAAAACAATCTTAATAAATTTATTTTACCAAGCGCATATAAATTTTATGAAAGCGATTGCTTTAAGTTTGATATTAAAAATATAAAAAATAAAATAAATATTTATTTTTATGATGGCGGCCATACATTCGAAGAACAAAGACTAGCGTTTGCATATTATAATGAAATATTAGAGGATCAATTTATTGCAATAGTAGATGATTATAATTGGAAAGAAGTTCAAGATGGTACTCAAGCAGCTTTTAAAGATTTAGGCTATAAAGTCTTATACGAGAAGTTCTTACCATCGTCTCAAAATATGGATACTAGTACTTGGTGGAATGGGATTTATGTTGCAGTTATATCAAAAAAATAATGAGAAAATTGTATAATTTTCGATTAAGGAAAGAATCATGAATTTTAAATTAATTTTTATTTGTTTAATTGTGATGTTGAAAGTTTTCGCTTTGCCAGAGCCTTATGCGTCTATAGTTCCGCTAGCTGCAGATTATCACGGTGGAGTTCATCCTACAAATCAAGCGTATTTGTCAAACTTTATAAAAAAGCTTAATCCGACAACAGTTATAGAAGTGGGAACATGGCTAGGTGTTACAGCTTTTCTGATTGCCAAACAATTAGGAAAGCAATCTAAACTGTATGTTGTTGATCCATGGGAAGATTACGAAGAGATGCATGCTTTTCCAGAATATCAAAAGAGAATGCCAACGTCGTATTGGCAGTTTTTGTCTAATTGCATACATATGAAACTTACTCATAAAATAATTCCTATTAAAATGAAATCGATTCAAGCTTCTAAAGCGTTAAATATAAACGCAGATTTAATCTTTATCGATGCTTGCCATACAGAAGAAGATGTATATCAAGATATTATGGCTTGGTACCCAAAAGTAAAAAAAGGTGGAATTTGTTGCGGGGACGATTGGTGGTGGCCATCTGTTAAAAAGGGTGTGGCGCGCGCAATAGCAGAGTTAAAACTTGAAGTTTATTCTGAGGATAATTTTTGGTATTTTGAACCTAAAAAATAATTGGAAATATTTGCAAGTGGGACACAAAAGTATTTAAAGACTTAGGTTGCAGAGTCTTAATAAGAAGTTTTTGAAATCTTTTTTACTATATAAACAAAACCAAGCAAGTTATCTTGCTTGGTTTTCTGCAATAAACGTATTAATTTTGTTAATCCAATAAGGCATATAGAGTTTTTCATAATTATATTTTTTAGAACAAATCTCTATATATTTTTCTTCAAGAAACTTTTCAGTAACTTCTGACCATTCTTTAACAATTAATACCGGTAAATCTTCATAAAGTTCGTCAAGAATTGATGTTTTAACTACTGGAATGCTGCCCATTAATAAAATTTCCCATGTTCTATAACAATCTATTCCATGCCCATGAGGACTTAAAACAAACTTTGATTCAGATAATTGATCTAGAAAAATCTCATCTATATACGGCATTCTATTAAAAATTAAGTTTGTGCAAAAAGATTGTTTTGAAAAATAATCATAAACTAATTGACGATATACAGGTGCATTAGCAATGGTAAAATTCATATAAAGTAATTTATTTTTAACAGGCGGGTTATTTTTATTTTTATTAATAACTTTATCAAAAACTTCAATAAATTTTTGACTATAGAAATACCTAATCCCACAGGGAATAGGGACAAATTTAGGATGAATAATATCAGGATGAATTCCAAACCATGCAATTAATTTTTCATCATTTAGATAATTCAATGAACGATCAATTATTTCTTTATTTGCATAGATGCCGTATCCAAATCCTCCAACCATGCCGGGCGATGATGCATCAGTTTGACTTGTAATAAGAATGTAAGGATTTTTAATTTGGGGATGTATATTGTTAAAAAAATTCACAATATTGCCACTGCTAGTATAAACTAAATCACCAGATAAGACATTTTTTGGATCAGCAGGATGGTCAAATTCAATTTTCTCGCTTGCGTCAAATATATGTCTGCAGATCACTTTGAATCCACTTCCCATAATATAAGAATTTTTTAATTCATTTTTTAATTCATTATTTATAACTAAATTTTTAGTACTAAATTCACCTAATAAATTTTGGTTAGTTAAAAAAAATAATATCAAAGTTGTGAAAATATATTTATTAATCATATTGTTCCTGTTTAATTAATTATTTTGAATTACGTAATAAAAAGTTTTTTCCAATGGCATCATATATAAAACCATGTTCTATGGCGCGTACAGAATTTATAATATTGCGTGTGTCTAAAATAATTTTTTGATTTACTGAGTTTTTTATTGCGCTCAAGTCTAAGTTCTTAAATTCTTGCCATTCTGTTAAAACTAAAATTGCATCAGCTTTTTCTATAGCTGTGTTTAGGCTATCGCAATAAGTTATATCTGGTATTTCCCGTTTCATATTGCTATTTGCTTTAGGATCATAAGCTCTAATATTTGCGCCTAAGCTCTTAAGTTCCTTAATAATTGTTAATGCAGGTGCTTCACGTATATCATCTGTATTTGCTTTAAATGCTAGTCCCAACACAGCAATATTTTTATTTTTAATATCATTTCCTATCAAAGTGCATAGACGTTTTACAACAATATGCTTTTGAGCTTCATTAACAGATAGAATATTGGAGATCAATTTAGGGTCAACTCCAGCATCTTCCATCATTTTTTTTAGAGCTTTAACATCTTTAGGAAAACATGATCCGCCAAACCCAGGTCCAGGGTTAAGAAATTGCGATCCAATTCTTTCGTCTTTACCAACTGCATACATAACTGCAATTGTATCAATTCCTAATTCATCGCAAAAATTTGAAATTTCATTAGCAAAAGAAACTTTTAAAGCTAAAAAAGAGTTAGCTACATATTTAATTGTTTCTGCAACTAAATTATTAGTAAAAATGATGTTTTCTGATTTTACATTCACATTATCAAACAAAGATTTAACTGTATCAAATACTTCTTTGGATTTTGCGCCAATTACTATTCTGTTCGGGTTTATAAAATCGTATATAGCAGAACCTTCTCGCAAGAATTCAGGAATTGAAACTATATCAAATGTTACATCGCTAATTTTTTCTTTATTAATAATTTCTTCAACTATTTTGTGTGTACCAATAGGTACAGTACTCTTAAGGCAAATTATTTTATAAGTATTTAAATGTTTAGCAATTGTTTTTGCTACTGCTTTTACTGCAGTTATATCTGCATCACCGTTTTCTAATGTGGGTGTGTTTACAGCAATAAAAATTATGCTAGCTTCTTCAATCGCTATTTCTATGTTACTTGTAAATTCAATTGATTTTTCATCTATTGCATTGCCAAGAAGTTCTTCTAATCCCGGTTCATAAAATGGGCATATTTTATTTTTTAATTTATCGATTTTGTCTTTATCAATATCTGCGCAGCAGACTTGTTTTTTTAATTTAGCAAGACAACAAGCGGCCACTAATCCAACATATCCCGAGCCGATAATAGTTACATTGGGAAATGGTTTTGGTGTGTTGCTCATAGTTTGTAAATTCATAATGCTAAAAAATATAAATATTAATAAATTTGTTTTCATTTTTTCTTCCTTTGGTCATAATTATGTAGTAATTTTAAAAAAGGTAAAATTAAATTACAAGATGGAGTTAGATATTGCAATAGCTTAAGGAGCCGGAATGCGACAGTTATTTCTAGAACGTGGAATATTATCAATAAAAGAAGTTTGCGAGCCAAAATTAGACGACTATTCTGTAATAGTGTCAGTACATTATTCCTTTATAAGTTCAGGCAAAGGGCTTGCAAATATTGTGGCAGCAAACCAAGAACTCTTTTACGAAAATGTTCCCACGAAGGTAAAAAAAATTCTAGAAATAGTAACTCAGCATGGCGTGGATTATACAGCAAAAATAATTAAAGATAAACTTGCTGGTAAAATCATTCCCCTTGGGCAATCTTGTTCAGGGCAAGTAATTGCAGTAGGCAAAGAAGTAAAAAAATTTAGAGTAGGTGATTTTGTGGCCTGCGCAGGTCCTGGGCTTGCTAATCATGCAGATGTGGTATGTGTGCCTCAAAATTTAATCACACCAATTAAAGATGAATCTCTTTTAAAAACAAGCAGTTTAACGGCTGTTGGTGCAATGGCTCTACAAAGTATACGTAGAGCAAATTTACAACTAGGGGAGTCTGTTTGTATTTTTGGACTTGAAACATTAGGTCATCTAATTGCACAACTGGCTCGAATCTCCGGATGTAAAGTTGTGGGCGTTGACCACAATCCAGAGCTTGTGCTAAATGCACAACAATCTGGAATTCCATATACATATAATTTTTCTCAAGATAATTTGATGCAATCAATAGAGTTACTTACAAATTCAGTAGGCGTGGATTGTGTAATTATCACACCAGATTGTGCACAAGACAATATTATTAACGATGCTTTAAAAATAGTTAGAAAAAAAGGCCGCATAGTAATTGTAGAAAATAGAGATATTCAACTTAAAAAGAATTTAATTGGTCAAAAAGAGATAGATGTATTATTTTCTTTGTCTTATGGCCCTGGAAGATATGATCCTTTATATGAATACAAAGGTCAAGACTACCCATATTCATATGTTCGTTGGACAGAAAATAGAAACATGGAAGTTTTTGCAAATTTAATTGAAACAAATCAAATAGATCTTTCAGGGTTTATAAAAAATGAGTTTGGGTTAAATGACATTTCTAAAGCTATAGAAAATATAAATCAAAATAATAGCTTAGGTGTAGTTTTAAATTATATGGATGATAAAAAACTAGGCTGCATGCCATACAATGGCGAAGAAAAAATTACGTTTATTCCCGCATTTAAAGATTCTATGAGAGTTGGGATAATTGGTGCATCAAAATTTATGCAATTAAATTTAATGCCTATTATCTCCAAATTAAACAACGTAATTATTGATACTATAGTAGACAGAGATATGGCTAATTCTTTAAATGCAGCAAAGTTCTATCCAGGATCATTGGCGTATGCAGGTAATGCAGGATTATTTTCTGAAAACAATTGTAATGTGGTCGTTGTAAGTCCATCTGCAGATATCACCACTGAAGAAGTAATTTCTATTTTAGAACGCGGAAAAGCTATTTTTATGGCTAAATCCTTAGAGACAAACTTGATTGATTTTAAGCAATTAAAACAGTTTTTTTTGAAAAACAAAAACTCATATTTATGCGTGGGATACCATAGAACTTATTCTCCGTTCATACAAAAAATAAAAAAAGCTATTGCAAATCGTAACTCTCCATTAATGATACAATACAGATTCAATGCTGGATTTATACCAAAAGAACAAAGAATGCAATCAGAGTGGAAATCAGGAAGAATAATGATTCAAGCGCCTCATATTTTTGATCTATTTTGTTACCTGACAGGCACTAAGCCAATATCAGTATCGGTTGAATCACTCAAACATCAAAGCAACGTTGCATTTCCTACTGATAATTTTTGTGCCACTGTCAGTTTTGAAGATGGCTCTGTTTGTTCACTGTTGTTTACATCGCTGGGGCATATGGATCTAGGTAAAGAACGTATGGAACTATTTTTTGATTCTAAATCTATAATAATGGAAGATTATGTAAGTCTGGTAGGGTATGGAGTTTCTCCAACTTTTGATGAGCGCGTTAAAGTTCCAGATCAAGGATATGAAAAACTTATTACATCTTTTTTTGAAAGCATCAAAAATGAAAAATCTGAAATGCCATTTAATTTAGAAAGACTAGCGACTGTTACAGATTTAGCTTTGACAGTTGATCAATTAGTTTGCCAAGGTGGCGGAGAATTGGAATTGTGATAAACCGGTTTTTTATTTTTTTATTTTTTATAATCTTTTTGGATATAAAAAGTGAAAAAAATTTAAGCTTCACCCCTAAGGTTTCTATTATTACTTCAATCTATAAGGGTGAAATATTTATAGAACATTTTTTGCAAGAGATAACCAAGCAAACCATATTTAATCAATGTGAGTTGATTTTGATTAATGCAAATTCACCAGAAAATGAAGAAAAAATAATAAAACCTTATTTAAAAAAATATAAAAATATAATTTATAAGAAACTAAAAAAAAGAGTGACAATTTATAGCGCATGGAATGAAGCAATTAGGTTGGCAAGTGGTAGATATTTAACTAATGCAAATGTAGACGACAGGCTTGAGTACACATGCTATGAAACATATGTAAAAACCTTAGACAAATACAAAAGTGTAGATTTAGTCTATTCAGATGGATATCAAACAAATATCATCAATACAGCATTTGCACCTAATCCGAGAATTGGAACTATATCCAAGCCTGAATTTTCTAAAATGTATCTAAGATATAATTGCTTGCCTTCGTTTAACCCAATGTGGAGAAAAAAACTGCACAATAAATTTGGACTATTTAATGAAAATTTTACAATAGTAGGTGATTGGGAATTTTGGATTCGCATAGCTAGAAATGATGTAAAATTCAAAAAAGTTCCAGGTTTTTATGGTTTGGCTTACCACAACCCTATGGGCCTTTCTACCAATGGGCAAACTATGGACTTGCTCGCAAAGGAGAAATTACTTGTAAGGACAATGCATAAAGACTTTTTTTATTAATTAATTACCAATTCATATCTTTTTCGTACCCAAGATCAATTAATAAATTTCCCCAAACCTTTTTAAATAATTCTTTATGTTCATTTGTAAAATGCGTTTTCCATGATCCAATTTGACCTTTTCTAAAAGTGCCGACTTTATCACCAAATGCATTTTGACAAACATATGAAATTTGTTTGTCGCTGAGTTTCATTTTTAAATGATTACATATTTTTATTATTTCATCTCGTTGTGATTTTGAATTGCCCCCACCCTTTGTTCCTACCAAATTTTCATATCGTATAGTGCAAACATTCGGGTGCGAAAGCCAACCCCAAAATCTTTTATACGAAAGTATTGTTGATCTTTCAATGAAAAACTTTAAAATTTCATTACTTGTGCGAAATTTACGATATATATCACCAATTGGCAATTTCGAATCTTTATGCTTAAAAACCCAATGCATGGATGATACAATTACATCCCGAGGGTCCCTCATCAAAAAAAAAGTTACAAAATTGCATTTTTCTATCATTTCAATAGCGCCATTTGAATAGTATTGATGTTGGTGAAAAAAATAATTTCCAGAACTGTTTTTTATTGAAGTATAATCAACTATATCATTTTTTATAAAACCCCCCATATTGAGCGTTGGGTTTTTTTTGGTTATTAATTTTAAACATTTAGCTAATAAGTGGGTTCCGGATTTTCCCATTGAAGTAAAAAAAATAGGTCTCTCTTTGTCTATACTAAAAATCATTACAGTATTCCAAATTAAAAAGAATAATAAAAATTTTTGCATAATAATTTCCTGCCAGGGTATTATAAAAAACTAAAAATAAAAAATATGTTTATAGTCTAGAATTTTTCTAAATTAAAAATCAATATTTTAGATTTATAATTAACAATTACCAGCACAAAATGGTTTTAATTTTCTAATGTAAGAACAATACACAAAGATTTTTTTACGAATTCAAGATCAATTCTTTTGTTTATCTTATATTTTTTTGTAAAATGCTTTTTATATCAATACAAATTATTAAAAGGAGCAATAGATGAAATTAAATTTTGGATATAAACTTGTTTTTTTATCAACAATGCTTACAGCTAATTTTTTATCCTATGCGCAAGGGGATTTAAAACCTGCTAAAAAAAAGGCTTTAATATTTGGTGTAACAGGACAGGATGGTGCTTATTTAGCGGAGCTTTTGCTAGGTAAAGATTATGAAGTTCATGCAGTAAAGCGCAGATCATCATCTTTTAATACTGGAAGAATCGATCATCTTTATAAGGATCTGCATGGGTCAACCAATTTTATTTTACATTATGGAGATCTAGCCGATTCCACTAATATAGTGCGAATTATCCAAGCGGTTCAACCAGATGAAATTTATAATTTAGCTGCGCAAAGCCATGTAAAAGTTTCTTTTGAGACCGTTGAATATACTTCTGACATAGTTGCCTTGGGTGTTGCTCGTATTCTAGAAGCGATCCTAATTTCAGGACTATCAAATAAAACAAAGTTTTACCAAGCTAGTTCTAGTGAAATGTATGGTTTGGTACAAGAAAAACCACAAACTGAAAAAACTCCTTTTTATCCAAGATCGCCATATGCAGTTGCAAAATTATTTGGTTTTTGGGAAACCGTAAATTACAGAGAACGCGAAGACAAGCCAATATTTGCATGTAATGGAATTTTATTTAATCACGAATCACCATTGCGCGGAGAAACTTTTGTAACAAGAAAAATAACAATGGCGGTTGCCAGAATTAAGCAAGGCCTAGATAAAATACTATACTTAGGAAATTTAGACGCTTCAAGAGATTGGGGATATGCTAAAGATTACGTTGAGGCAATGTGGTTAATGTTGCAACAAGATAAGCCAGATGATTATGTTATTGCAACAGGCGAAACGCATACAGTGCGTGAGTTTGTGGAATTAGCATTTAAAGAAGTAGGCGTTGAAATTGTATGGCAAGGTCAAGGTTTACAAGAGATAGGGATTAACAAAGCAACTAAGGAAACCTGTGTAGCTATAGATGCTAAATACTTCAGGCCTACAGAAGTAGATTATCTGCTTGGAGATTCTACAAAAGCTTATAAAAAATTTGGATGGAAACCAAAAACCACATTTAAAGAATTAGTTTCATTGATGGTTCAAGAAGACTTAAAATTAATAAATAAATAGAAGTTTTAATAAAAATTTAATTAATAGGGAGCTAGGTAATGCGTATAAAATATTTATTTATAATAAGTTATATAAGTTATGCATTAACAATAAGCGCCGAAAGACCTGTTTTTTTTATAAGTATTCCAAAAGCTGGGACGCATTTACTGAGCAAATGTCTTTCTCTGTTAACTGGGAAAGGATTTGTAAGTAATCTGCATGGAGTTGAGTTTAATGGAATAATAAATTATTCAAAAATTAAAGAACTGCAAGGTTCGATAATTTTTCACAAACATCTTCCACATAATCAATCAGCTAAGGAATTTATAAAAAAAGCTAATTTAAACACTTTTTTTATTATAAGAGACCCAAGGGATCAAATTGTTTCTTTAGCTTATTGGGTTTATAAAAATCCTGAATCATTTGAAGATTTATATAAATTGAATATGAATGATTTAATTCTTAATCTTATAGAAAAAAACAATGCCAAGAGAAAGGCTTATGAATCTATAAATAGTTACCGAGAGTATGTTGGGTGGATTAACGAACCTGGAATTCACTTGGTAAGATTTGAGAACTTAATTGGCGAAAAGGGTGGAGGAAGCCTAGATAAACAAATTAAAGAGATTTATAAAATATTAGAACGTTTAGGCTTAAAATCAAATATAGGTAATATAAAATCTGTTGCCAATAGTCTTTGGGGTGAGGCTGCATCATTCAGAGAGGGAAAAATTGGTTCTTGGAAGTCACATTTTACAAGCCAACATATAGTGGTCTTCAAGCAAACTTTTGGCCAATTACTTATAGATTTAGGATATGAAAAAGATTTAAATTGGTGATTGAGGTACTAGGCCATTATGAATTTAATTAAGAAATTGATTTCCATAATTTTAATAAGTTTGTTTTTTGTAGAAAATAAATCTTATGATTTAACAATTGTTGGACAATTAGATTTCATAGGAAGTATTGCAAGAATACCAATTGGTATAATAGATTGCTTAAAAGATGATATAAAAATAAATTTTATTCCCACGAGTATTTATAATTTAAGAAATTTGCCAGAAAACATAAAAGAGATAATTGTAAACAAAGATAAATCTCCTGGAAATGTAGTACTCCTTACCGATATTAATTATTTATGGCTCAAAGGAAAACATGACAAGAGCATTCCTAATGGGTTAATAAAAATTGCTTATTCCATGTTGGAATCTTCCCGAATACCTCAAGTTTGGGTTAATATTTTAAATAAATTAGACGCGGTAGTTGTTCCAGATCATTTTTTAGTAGATGTATATGAAAAGTCAGGCGTTACGGTTCCTGTTTTTGTTTTGCCACTCGGAATGTATATGGGGGATTTTTATAAAAAAAATAAACCAAAAAAAATTAACCAGAATTTTATTTTTGGTTGTTCCGCTGGTGATTGGGATAGAAAAAACTTGGATCTGGTTGTGGATGCTTTCTGCCAAGCATTTGGCAAGTCATCTAAAGTTTATTTAAGAATACATTCTAGGTTTTTAGATAATAAAATAAAAAGTAAGTTGAAAAAAATTAACTACAAAAATATTGAATTGATAGAAGAAGGTTTAATTCAAAATAAATATATTGAGTTTCTTTCTTCATTAGATTGTTATGTACTACTTTCTAAAGGTGAAGGCTTTTCAATAACACCAAGAGAGTCTTTAGCATTGGGCATCCCTTGCATAATTTCTAACAATACAGCACATAAAACAATTTGTGACTCTGGTTTTGTTCTAGGTGTTAAATCACAAATAGAAGAACCGGCATTTAATAATCTATTCAAACAATTTTGTGGATATCAGTATAATTGTCAACTTTCTGATGCTGTTGCAGCTTTAAAAGAAGTTTATAATAATTATCAGTTTTATTGGGCAAAAGCACAAAAAGGTAAAAATTGGGTTAAGCAATATGATTGGCCTAATTTAAAGAATAAATATCTAGCCCTATTAAAACCAAAAAAAGTAATATTGGGAAAAGAAAATATTATTTTAAATGATTGTATAATAACTAATTCAAAAGATTTGTATCACAAATATATGAACATTATAAGCTGATTGGCTATATGAAAATAATTTACAAATATAAGTTCACTCTATTTTTAATCTTGAACATAACTCCTCAAATGGCTTTAGATACAGTTTCTGACTTAACGATAGTTGGATATATAAAATATGAAGATGGATTAGGAAGAATACCTATTGGTTTAATTAATTCTTTTGAAAGAGATTTAAAAATTAATGTTATCCCCACTAGAAATTATAAGGACCAGGGTAAATATATACCAAAATCGGTTAGTGTGAATAATATAAATAATAAAACCAATGTTTCTATCCTTACGGATGTCGTTTTTTATAATAAAATACCTACTTATCATGTTATTCCTTCTAATAGTAAAATCAAGATAGCTTATTCCATGTTTGAAACTACTGCCATACCAGAAGAATGGGTAAAAGTTTTAAACAAAGAATTTGATGCGGTAGTTGTCCCAGATAGTTATTTGATCACTGTTTATAATAATGCTGGAGTTAATATTCCAATTTTTATGTTGCCGTTAGGTTTAAATCTACATAAATTTTTATCGCGTCCACAAAAAAACAAGATGAATAAATCTTTTACATTTGGAACAACTGTAGCTTATCACGAAAGAAAGAATCATGAATTGTTAATTAAAAGTTTTATTGAGGAATTTGGGAATTCTAAAGACTTTATTTTGAAAATAAATGGACGTTCCTTTGATAATAATAATTTGCTTACTAAGCTTCAAAAATTATGCAAAAATTATAACAATATAATTCTGACTTCAAATATTCTTACACAAGAAGAATACATAGAATTTATGTCTAGCTTGGATTGCTTTATTAATATTTCCAAAGGCGAGGGTTATTCTGTGCCTCCTAGAGAATCCTTAGCGTTAGGTATTCCTTGTATTTTATCTAACAATACTGCGCAAAAATCTATTTGTAATACTGGTTATATAAGAGAAGTTGATAGTAAGATATTAGAGCCGGCATTTTATAAGCAATATGGTTCGGATCAAATAGGATATTTTTTTAATTCTACAATACTGGATATCAGAAAAGCAATGAGAGGGGTTTATTTAAATTATAATAAATATCTAGCTTTGGCTGATCTAGGAAAATCATGGGTTCAACAATACACATGGTATTCATTAAAACCATTATATTTAAATCTAATAAAACCCAAAAAAATAATACTAGGCGATAAGAATTTAGTAACTGAAGAATATCTAATGACAAGCTCAAAAAAATTATATGAAAAATATTTAACTATAAAAAATTAAATAATAGATAATAGTAAAAGACTTGCTCTCTTAATAAAAAATTAAATTAATAACAGAACCACTTGATTGTTGATTTGATTTTTATATAAGCTACAAAAAACATTATATTTAAGGGGGAGAGTTAGATGAAGAGTTTTTATAGAGATTGCATATGGTTAATAATTTTAATGTCGTTATTTGTAAATAAAATTTATTGCAATGATTTAATTAAAGTTGATAAAGATATTGATCAAAACGAGATTTGCGATTCAAAAATAGCCGTAGTATTTGGAATTACAGGCCAAGATGGGTGTTATTTAACAAAATTGCTTTTAAATAAAGGTTATAAAATATACGGGATTACTCGTAAAGCTACAGCTTCTAACACGCAAAAATTATTTGAATTTATAAAAGACGTAGATATAGAATTAAAAGAAAATTTAATTTTATTAAATGGTGATATTACAGATCATTCATTCGTTTCAGAAACTATACGTAAGTATATGCCGGATGAAATATATAATTTAGCCGCGCAAAGTTCAGTTAAGACCTCATTTGAAGAACCATTACACACTTTAATGGTAGATGCAGTAGGAACTTTAAATATTTTAGTTTCTATGCATAGCGTTGATCAAGAAAAAAAGATAAGGTTTTATCAAGCTTCTACTTGTGAAGTTTTTGGTAAAACTAAGAAATTTCCACAAGACGAATTAACTCCTTTTTATCCACGTTCTCCTTATGGTGTTGCCAAAGCGTGTGCATATTGGTCAACTATTAATTACAGAGAAGCTTATAATATGTATGCATGCAATGGGATTTTATTTAACCATGAATCACCTTTTCGTGGAGAAGAATTTGTAACGCGTATAATTACAAAAAGTGTTTCTAAAATTAAAAAAGGAGAAGCCAAGTATTTATCCTTAGGTAATCTTAATGCTAAAAGAGATTGGGGATTTGCAGGTGATTACGTTGAAGCGATGTGGTTGATGTTGCAACAAGATAAGCCTGAAGATTATGTAATTGCTACAGGGGAAGTGCATTCAGTAAGAGAGTTTGTAGAATTAGCTTTTAATGAAATAGGAATAGATATTATTTGGCGCGGACATGGCGTAAATGAAGTAGGTATTGATAAGAAAACAGGTCAGAAATTGATCTACGTAGATCCTAAATACTTCAGACCCACTGAGGTAGACTTTTTAATAGGTGACCCTTCTAAAGCAAAAAATCAATTGAAATGGAAGCCGAGAGTATCTTTTAAAGAATTAGTGAAAATGATGATAAAAAACGATATTAATTTGTTAAAATAAAACAAAAGGCTAGTTTTAAATTATATAACTATGTAATAGATAATATCGTAGTATAAATTTATTTTAAGGGCTTTATTATATTTATGAATAAATTACTTTTTATAATAGCAATACTTATATTAAATATTAATGGACAAAATGTTTACATTTTTGGATTTGTGAATGTTAAAAGCGGAATAGGCAAAGTTAGCTATAGTTTTTTACAATGCTTACTTGATTTTCCTGGACTACAAATGATTAAACAAGTTCCCAGTCCAGAGCAGACTTATGAACCTAAAATAAAAAAAATTATCAAGAATGCTTCTGTTATTATTAATCAAGATTTTAGCAAAGACATAATTATTTATACAAATGTTATCACAACTTATACAGAACAAGATTTAGCTATTCCTGCATACATTAAATTAGCATATTCAATGACTGAGTGCACGCAATTAGATTCAAGTTGGGTAAAGAGGTTGAATAAATACTTTGATGCAGTAATGGTTCCCGATAGATATTATATAGAAGTTTATAAAAATTCAGGCGTAACAATACCAATTTTTGAATTGCCCATGAGTTTAGACTTAAATCCGATATTAACTCAACCCATTAAATCATTTAAAAATGAAAAATTTGTGTTTGGGTATTCAGCTGGTTTTGGTATTAGCAAAAATTATGATTTGTTAATTGAGGCTTTTAAAGCGGAATTTAGTGAAAATCCAAATGTAATCTTAAAACTACATGGATTAGGAGGGTATTATTTTGATGAAATAAAAAATAAAATTAAAACATCTTCAAACATATATTTAGATAATGCAGTTTTATCTACGGATGAATATATAAACTTTCTTAAAAAGTTGGACTGTTATGTAACATTTTCAAAAGGTGAAGGTTTTTCTATTACTCCACGTGAAGCTATGGCGTTAGGGGTTCCGTGTATCGTATCTAATAATACATCACACATAACCATATGCAATTCAGGCTTTGTATACTCAGTAAAATCAGATATTGTAGAGCCGCATACATCAAATGGAAAAGATTACTGTGGGTTTGATTTTAATTGCAGTTTAAATGATGCCAGAAAAGCTTTAAGGGAATTATATGACAATTACAACGAAAATTTAAAAAATGGCATTAAAGGTAGAAACTGGGTTAAGAAATATCTACCAGAAAGATTGAAGAATAAATATTTAAACTTAATTAAACCCAAAAAATTAAGGTTCGGACCTGAGAATATTATTGCCGATAGTTATTTAATGACAAATTCTTTAATGCTATACAGAAAATATAAGAACATAAAGTAGCTTGAGAATAATTTGGTTTCTGAAAGGCTATTATTAAATAATTTCATTAAAACTAGTTATTTTTAACAATAAAAAATTATAATAGATTCTGAAAATCCTATTTTAATTATTGTTTTATAATTGGAGCAAATTCAAATGAAATTACAAAAAAAACTGTTTTTATTTCTTATAGTTATTGCTTTTAAAAACTATTCTGAAAGCAAAGATATAAACGTTGATTTAAATTTAATCAGTTTCATAAAATTTTCAGATGGGTTGGGTCAAATTCCGATAAGCTTCATTTCCACATTGCATAAAGATATACATATAAATTTTGTTAATAGCAGAGAATTTTGGCTTTGGCCAGCTGATTTGCCTGTATATATAACTGATATAATAAGTAAAACAAAAAAAATTAATGAAATAAAACCAAAAAGTATTTCTATTTACACAGATACTTTAGATGTATATTCAGAAGAATATTTACAAAAACAAAATCAGATAAAATTTTCTTATTCGTTGGTTGAAGGTACCAGAGTGCCTGTCGCGTGGGTAGAAAGATTAAATAAGCATTTTGATGGTGTGCTTGTTGGTGATGAATATCTAGTCGATGTCTATAAATCTTCTGGTGTAAAAATACCAATCTTTGTTTTGCCAATTGCCTTAAATTTGGATGTTTTTTTAAAACAAGAAAAAAGAAAATCAACAAACCCTATATTTACTTTTGGATTTTCTGCAGGGTTTGGAGAAAGTAAAAATCACAAATTGCTAGTGCAGGCTTTTTGTGAAGAATTTGCATATGAGAAAAATGTAGTAAAATTAAAATTGCATGGCAGGCAGGGCCATTATTATGAAGAAGTGAAAAAGTGTGTCGAAAGTTACCCAAATTTTAATATTGAACTTTTATATCAAACTTTTTCTAGACAGGAATATATTGAATTTCTATTAAGCTTAGATTCATATGTAATATTATCAAAAGGCGAAGGCTTTTCTATAACTCCTCGCGAATCATTAGCATTGGGTCTTCCAACAATCGTTTCTAATAATACGTGCCAAAAAACAATTTGTAATTCTGGGTTTGTTTATTCAGTTAAATCTGATATTAAAGAACCACATATTACAGTTGATCAAACTACTTTTGGATTTGATTTTAATTGTGAAATAAAAGACGCAAGAAGGGCACTTAGAGAAGTTTATAATAATTATGAATACTATTCTGAGCTTGCTCAAAAAGGACGTCACTGGGCTAATCAATATTCAATTGAATCTATGAGAAATAAATATTTAAATTTAGTAAAGCCAAAAAAAATAGTTTTTGGAAAACACAATATTATTTCTAAAAATTTCTTCATGACCTCATCCAAAGAATTATATAAAAAATATATGGAACTTTATAAGTAATATAATTAAATATAAAAGGTGTAACAATGAAATTGAATATAAAGATACTTTTTTTACTTTTTAATATCTCTGTAATTAATGCAAATGTTGACTTGGATATTGTAGGTTTTGTTGATCCCTATGGTGGTATAGGTCAGGTAGCTCTAAGTTTTATAGAATGTCTAAAAACTGGTTTAAAAATAAAGTTATATAATATTTATCCTGAAGAAACTAGATTACAAGATTTATCAAAAGACACTCAAAAAATAGTAGAAAATAGCATAGCTGTAAACGATGAAACTGTTCTGAAAAATGAAAGTAATGACGTATGTCTTTACACGCATATACTTTCCACTAATAAATGGGATAATTTTCTGAATTTTAAAAAAAATGGAATTTCATTAGCTTATTCAATGGTTGAAAGTACCCATGTTCTGCAAGATTGGGTTGATAAGCTTAATTCAAGTTTTGATGCCTTAGTGGTGCCAGATATAAGTTTGGTAAAAGTTTATCAAGATTCTGGTGTAAAAATACCCGTTTTTGTTTTGCCAATGTCTTTAGATTTAAACAAATTTAAACCCAAGGCTTTAGAAAAAAATAAAAAAACATTCGTATTTGGTAACACTGCAGGATTTGAAGCACGCAAAAACCACATTTTACTAATTGATGCATTTCATAAAGTTTTTGGAAATAACAAAAATGTAATTTTAAAGCTTCATGGAAAAGGTGGTGGGCAGTATGAAAACATAAGAAAAAAAATTAGTGATTTAAAATCCACAAATATCATTTTAATTAAGCAGCCCTTCACAAAAAAAGAATATATGGATTTTATTTATTCTCTAGATTGCTACGTTACTGTTTCTTCAGGTGAAGGTTATTCCATATCTCCACGTGAGGCTTTAGCGGCCAACATTCCAGTTATTGTGAGCAATAACACAGCACATGTAACTTTGTGTAATTCTGGTTTTGTTTATCCTGTAAAATCAGATATCGCAAAAGAAGCTTATTCAGAAGCGCTAGGTTTTGTTGGAAAAAACTTTAATTGTTCTTTGTCAGATGTTTGTAAAGCCTTAGTTAGTGTATATAGAAATTATCCTAAATTTCATAAATTGGCTGCTAAAGGTTCTGTTTGGGTTAAAAAATATGATATTCAGAATATCAAAAAAGATTACTTCACTTTAATAAGCCCTAAAAAAGTAGTCCTTGGAGATATTAATGATATAACCAATGATTATGTCATTACAAATTCACAAAGTCTTTATAATAAGTATTTAAAAAATATAGGTAAAAAATAATGAAAATAATTAATTTTATTGTATTCGCTTTTTTATTTAATAGCTCGTATTTATTATCTGTTAATGACAAAGTAGACGCAACTTTTATTGGGTACATGATGAGCAATGATGGCTTAGGTCAAATTATACCAAATTTAATAAATGTTTTAAATGATAAATTATCTATAAAATTTGTACCTACAAGACCGTCCATGCTCGAAAATGAAAGCGAAGTGGTAAAAAGTTTTTCAGAAAATTATGGCACTCTGGAAAATGAAAACATTCTATTATTTTCTGAAGCGTTGTGGTACCCAGGTGGAAATCATTTTGATACTTCAAAACTTCAAGCAAAATTAAAAATTGCTTATTCTATGTTTGAATCAGATGCCATTCACAAAAACTGGGTAGAAATTTTAAATAATCATTTTGATATGGTAGTTGTTCCAGATAAATACTACATAGGTGTATACAAAAATGCAGGAGTTAATATTCCAATATTTACAATTCCACTAGGTCTTGGAAATATTGAATTATTTAAAAATAATAGAAAATTTAAACGCAATGTTAAACCATTTGTTTTTGGCTCATCAGCATCTTTTTGGAATCATAAAAACCATGAATTATTGTTGGATGCTTTCATCCAGCAGTTTGGAAATAATCCTAAGTTTAAATTAAAGCTACATGGGAAATTTGGTGCAGATTCATATCAAAAAATTAAAAATAAAATTGTAAATTCTAAAATTAATAATGTTGAATTAAGCACTGAGTTATTTACCAGAAATGATTATATAAAATTTCTTGAATCTTTAAATTGCTATGCTTTATTATCTAAAGCTGAAGGTTTTTCATTGACACCTCGCGAGGCTATGTTAATTGGATTGCCATGTATTTTATCAAATAATACTGCACATCAAACTATTTGTAGTTCTGGTTTGGTAATTCCTGTTAAATCAGAAATTAAAAAACCTGCACATAATATTATTTTTAATGAAAATATTGGAAATAATTTTAATTGTGATGTTAAAGATGTAAAAGAAGCTTTATTAAATGCTTACAATAATTATGATAAACATTTATTGCTATGCAAAAAAAGAATTGCTTGGGCCCAGAAATATGATTGGAATAAATTAAGTTTATTCTTTATAAATTTATTTAAACCAAAGGAAATTATATTGGGAGACAAGAATCTCGTAACTACAGATTATTTAATGACAAGTTCAAAAGTGTTGTATTACAAATATATGGAACTTAAGGAGAGTTATGTTCAAAAATAAATATTTTTTAAGTATTAGTATAATCATTTGTGTAATCGTTAAATTTGAAGGTTTAATGGGTCAATATTATAGTCAGTTTGGTCAAGATAAATACATATCCGAAAATATCTTTAAATCAAAAAAGAAAGGTGTCTTTTTTGACATAGGTGCTTTTGATGGAGTTCATACTAGCAATACATATTTCTTAGAAAAAAATTTGAATTGGACAGGTATTTGTGTTGAGCCCCAACCGGAACAATTTAAACTATTAAAAAATAGTAGAAAATGTATTTGTATAGAAGGATGTATCTACAAAGAAAATGGAGAACAAGACTTCCTAAAAATATCAGGACCAGTAAATTTATGTAGTGGATTAGTTGAAACATATGAATCAATTCATGGTGGTGCTGTGGCTGGTTTAATGCAAATTCACGGCGGAACTAAAGAAGTCATTAAAGTTAAAACTTATAATTTTAACTTTATTTGCAAAAAGTATAATATATCACACATTGACTTCTTGAGTATTGATACAGAAGGTAGCGAAGAAGACATTATAAGAACAATTGATTTTGATAAGGTAAAAATCAACACAATTGCGGTAGAAAATAACTATAATAATCAGACTATAAGAAAGTATTTAGAAAGCAAAAACTTTATATATAAATGTAGGCTCGGTGTAGATGACGTATATGTTAACAAGTTAATCAATTAAAAATATTAAGGGCAGTAAGAAATATTTCTTACTGCCCTTTTTAATGATTGTCTTTGTCTTATTTGACTAGTGCTAAATTCTTTCGTACAAACAATGCATCACCCCAATCTTCAAATGGAAAACAAACTTGAACTAATTGAAAGCCTTGTGTTTCTAGAAATTTACGATATTCATTAAATAAAATACTTCCAGCGTACAATTCTTTATGATTTACTTCTGTATAAATTACTTTAACAGTTTTTAAGATATTAGGTGATGCCATAAGCATTTTAGGTTCATACCCTTGCATGTCTAACCATAAAAAATCAATATTTTTTATATTATTTACTGTTGCCCATTTATCTAAAGTTGTTGATTCTATGTATATTTCTTTATTAAATAGGACTTTAGGTTGATAGTGATTAAAAACTACAGAATTTGTAGGAAGTAAAGAACTGGCTGCATCATTTCTTGAACTTACATACATTTTTGTTTTTCCAATTAGATCAGATAAAGCCAAATTGTATATTTTTATATTAGAATAGTGCTTTATCTTATTTTTAATTTTTTGAAATAATTCAGGAACTGGTTCAAATGCATGAATGGTGCTATTTGGCCATAATTTAGCCATTTCAAGAGTATCTGTACCATTATGCGCCCCAGCTTCCACAATTACGGGATTTTTAGATAGATACTTGCTGATTGTTTTTTTTGTGATAACCCCATTTGGAATATTAATTGCAAAAATATTATTTGCACATAAGTAGAACGTAACTGATAAAAATAAAGACAAAGAATACAATGTTTTGTTTATAGATTTTTTAAACAGCTTCAAAAGCTTAGGGTTAACAAATAATAATGTTGACATAAATCTCCTTATTAAACTTATTAAAAATGGTTTATTCAGACATTAATATATATAAATATTTTTATAGTATTTATGCAAACAAATTTAATAATTCAGAAAAATTGTTGTGTCGTACTAACTTTTAATTATTCATAATATTGTAAGTATTTTAACAATAAGACTTGATTTTTATATATTATTTACCTTAAATTGTTTTTAAATGACTGTAATAAAAATTAATTAATAGAGGATTTTAATGAAATATACTTGTTTAAAAATAATATTATTTTTTTTCTTATGTAAATTTAATTATGCGCCTGCAGATGTTGAAGATTTCGATAATTCTCTAACCCAACAATATATATTGCAAGAAGAGCTGGAAGATAAAATAATACATAGAGATCCTAGCTTAGAATTTAATCGAGATTATATAGCAATCAGCTTGGGATCAGGGTGTGTGGTAGCTGGAAGTTTAAGACGTGCTGGATTAAGTGAATACTCGTTCCCGCTAAATTGGGTTATTACCCCATTGAATTCTTTATTTTTATTATTTGAAAATGATTTTAAAGATTATTTTCATAAATCTCATTTATTAATCAAAGACAGAGGGCACCCAGGCAATCTAGGAGTTTATGATACCGTTTACGATATTCACAGCCGGCATGATTTTTTAATAAATAAAGATTTTTGGTCCCAATATCAAGATATAAAAAGTAAATACGAAAGAAGGGTTGCGCGTTTGTACCGAGCGCTATCTTCAAAAAAGAAAGTTTATCTATTTAGATATGACATTGATAAAGAGAGTTCTATAAAATTATATGACTTAATATTAAAAAAATTTCCTAATTTAGATTTAACTTTAGTTTGCGTTGTTAAAACTATAAATGAAGGCATTTCATGGGATTTAAAAAAAATAAAAAATTATTATATAGATAGGTTACATCTTACCAATGTAAATTCCTGGAAAAAAATTTTTGAAGACTGTGACCTGGTTTGAGAGGACTTAATAACTAAGAAGGAGTGAACAATCACTCCTTCTTCTATCTCTATTTACAAATATTATTTAGCTTAATAATGCAATTACTTCTGCATAATCATTTTTATCTTTTGGCTCGATGTGTTTTAGGCCTTCCTGTGGATTTGCTCCAAGTGCAAGAAGTAATGCTAAAACGTCAAGTTGTTTTCTATCAGTTGCAAATACAAAAGTCGAGAACATTCTAGGGCTTCCTGTATTTGGGTTTATTGCTTTTGCATTAGGATTTGCAAGTAATGTAATTAAGTCCGAGTTTGATAAATCATAACCTAATCCAGCTTGGTCTTTAGGATTAAGTAATGTATTTTTTATGAACTTAACTACTGGCTTATTTTCAAGTTGGTTTGCCATGTGAGTTAAAGCATCTTTAGCGATTTGTATACCTGTGGCATCTACAATTGGTTGAGCTTTTAGAAAAGCTTGAGCGAACGTTGCTAATTTATCTTTTAATCCAGCTACTTCTGCCACACTAGGAGCGCCATTTGCAGGTATCGCTTCATAAGCATCTTCTGCGTCTACAAGCTCTTGAAGGTAAATGCCAGTTGCATTTATAGGGGCTGCCGCTACTCCAGCTGCACTTGGCTTGTTAGCATCAGCACAATAAACTGAGAAGCTAGATAACATCATTATTGCTAACAATACTTTACCAATTAAATTTTTCGAATTTGACATAGTAGCCTCCTTAAAAATTTTGAATTATTATTTACTCTTAGTATTAATTATACCAATTGATTTCAAAAAAATCAACCCCTTGTATTAAAAAACATTAAAAGGGTGCTAGGTTTTTAACTTTGAACCTGAAAACAAGGTTTATAGTCAAATCGTAGGCTATTTTTACTTGAATTCTTTGGTAGTATTAGGTTTATGAAATTAGAACATAAGTATTCAGATGGCATTTTTAATAAAAAAATAGTAATTATGGGCATTGAGCCGCCACCGTTGGGTGGCATTGCTGTGCATAATACCCGCGTGATTGCTAAATTCAGAAGTCAGAGCAATTTAATAACTTTTATAGATGTAATTAAAGAAACCAAGGCAAGGGCTAAGCTTGGTTATTTGTTCTATTTAATTGAAATTATCATCAAATCGAAGCCAGACATTGTTTATTATCATACATTGTCATTAAGGAAGCTGCCGGTAGAATTGCTTGTTTTGGTCCTGTTTAGACTATTGTTTAAATATCAGCTTACTTTAATTGACCATACTCCAAGATTTTTTTATGGAAAAAGCTTGTTTTACAAGAGTGTTGTTAGTTTTTTATTACGTCATATAGATAAACAAGTATTTATTGGTGATTCGACATACAAATCATATCGTGAAAACGGGATTTATATTTCTAAAAACTATAGTATAGAATCACCATATATATCACCTGATTTTAATAAATGTGATGAAATATGGTCCAAATACCCCCAAGATTTAAAAAATTTCATAGCAAGGCGATCGCCTATAGTATTGATTAATGGTTCAGCCGCGCGTTTAGTTAACGGAGTAGACTTGTATGGTTTTGATATGGCAATTGAGATGTTTAACAATTTAAATCATTTGGGCATCAGATTGGGATTAATTGTTGTTTTAGCTGAAATTGGGGATAAAGATTATTTTGATCAGATTTACTCTAAAATTAAAGATAATAAAGATATATACCTGCTTTTAGGTTGTAATCAAGAAATTTGGCCAATATTTGCAAGAGTTGATCTTTTTATTCGACCAACGTGTAGCGATGCATATGGAATAAGCATACAAGAGGCACTAGATATGAATGCAGCAGTGATTGCAAGCAATGTATGTCAAAGGCCGGAGGGTACAATTTTATTTGAAATGCGAAATCAAAATGATTTAAATAAAAAAGCAGAGACAATTTTAAGGCAGATTTCTTTTAAGAATAATATTTGTCATGAGTATCAAAATTAAATATATAAAATAAGAAATTGCAGTAGCTACAGAGCACCCATATGTAGAGTAATTATGAATAAGCATATAATTTAAAAAAAGATTTGTGCAAGCTGAAATAATCATAATATACATCAAGATATAAGATTTTCTTAGGTATACCAATAAGCAAGTTGCAAATTGCGAACCTAAGAAAAAAACTTGACCAATTAATAATATTAAAATGTAGTTAATTGCTTCGTGAAATTTAATGGGTAAGATCCAATAAAGTATATTTTTAAATATCAAAAATCCAGATATTAAAAGAGCAAGTGTTACAATTAAAATCATGCACATGTTTTTTATGTTTTGATTATCTATCTCTAAGATCCTGTTTTTATTTTCAGCGAATTTTTTTAAAATATAAGGTTGATAAGAACTAATAATGGGCAATAAAATAATTGCATTAAATAGTTGCGCAAAAGAGTCAGCTAAAGAATAAATGCCAACTTCAGCAAACGTTTTGTAATGTGCTAAAATCCAGCGATCTGCAAAAGATAAAACCCAAGAAAAAATTATGCTAGGTATAAAGGGTAAACCTAGTTTTAGATAATAAAAAATCTTTGCTTTGTCTTTGGATATGTTAAAACGTAAAGAGTTTATTTTTTTGAAATAAAGATACAAAGCATATGCACATATTAAAAGAATGCTTATTAAGTTTGCAAAAATTATGCCTTCAATTTTGTAATTTAAAAAATATATTAAAATTATAGCAAATAATAAATTGATGGATCCCATAATAACTTGAAGCATCACTAAAGTTTTTGCTTTTTCTTGATATCTAAATACTTGAAAAAATAGTTCAATAAAAAAATGCATAAAACAAATTATTAAAGATATGTAAATGGCTGCATTAGTTGCTTCGTTTATAAAAATAACTTTATTAATATAATTTACACTCATTAAAGTAAAAATAAAAATTGGAGTCGCAATAACAAGGTAAATTGAAATTATATCATTAATAATTTGTTTGCGACCTT
>JARLHJ010000021.1 GCA_031292305.1 Candidatus Babeliales bacterium | reverse complement strand
TTACAATTTTTATTAATTTTTAAGTGGATAGATCTGGTTGAAATCTTAATATTTTCAACACTTTTTTATGCTTTCTCCATTTGGTTACGCAAGGATAAACAGAAAAATTTATTACCAACATTTTATTTAATGAATATTGCTTTAATAACTACAAATATAACCTGCATGCATACAATTTACAATTTTCTTATTCATTTTTGGTCAGTAATTGTAATGCTTTTTGTTTTAATTCATCAAAATACTCTGCAAAAAAATTTCATTGCCCTTAAAAACTTAACACCTACAAAAAACAAAGATGAAAACTGGTTTGAAGATTTTATGCGTTCTTGTTTGATAGCTATGAATAATAAAAAAGAAATCATAACTGTTATTGAAGGAAAAGACTCATTTGAATATTTTATAAATAGTTCATTTACTATTAAAACTGCAATGAACCAAGAGCTGTTAAATGCACTTATTAATAGCCCTTCTTTTGATAATCAAAAAATGGTTTGGATTTCCCATAATGGTATTCTAAAAGCTATAAATTCTACTTGGAAAATAGAAAACGATTTATTATGGGCACAAGATGAATATCAAAATATAGAAAAATGGAAACAAGATGCTATTCTTTTTAGCTCAAAAATGGATTCACTGATTTTTAAAACTAACATTAATAAACGTAGTTTTGATATTATTGTGCACGGAAAATTAATAGAAGATGTGGCACCTAATAATGCTATTAATATTATTGATCAATTTATTAAGAAATTACAATTATTGAATAAGGAAACTAATGAAAACAAATTTAAAGCTACGCAGCATAACAATCAACAACCACTGGCTTAAAGTTGCTTCACTTTTATTTGGTTATGCTTTTTGGGTTATGCTTGGGCAATTACAAGTTATTGAACTTAATTTAAAAGTTCCACTCAGTTTTTATGGTCTACAAAATAATTTAAAAGTAGATGTCCAAGATGACATTGATGTACATTTAACAGGCAAAAGAATAGATTTTTATAATTTAGATATGTCTAAATTAGCCGTTCATGTTAACTTAGATAATATTAAAACTGATGGTAAATATAATATAAAATTGCTTAGCCAAAACATCTTTTTACATAATAAAATTAAATTGCTAAACTATTCCCCTACCAATCTTTCATTACTAGTTACCCTTCAACAAGCTTCCGACTTCGCCAAGGTTGCGACGGACAAGCAGGGCTGATGATTATAAAATAACGCGCTCGTGGTGAACCGTCAAACCATACGAGCACATAAATGAGGCTATTATGAAACAAAGTTATCACAAATTACTAAATGAGATTAAATCGATCTTCTTAAGTGGACTTTTTACAATTTTGCCCTTAACTCTAACTCTTATATTATTTAAGGCATCTTTTAATCTAATTCGCGGTTGGATATCTCCAATTTCACGTATAGAACCCAAATTCTTACGCAACGTTGCCTACTCAGAGTTTATCTTAGTTATTTTATTTATTTTTATTATTGGGATAATTCTTAAATTCTTTGTTTTAAAAAGATTAATTCACTTTATAGAAGAAAAATTCTTTTACAAAGTCCCTTTATTAAGATCAGTCTATTCAGGTATAAAGCAATTAGTACACGCCCTTACACAACAAGATCAACTAAGTTTTAACAAAGTTGTTTTAGTTGAATTTCCAACACCAGGAACATATTCAATTGGATTTTTAACAGGCGAATTTTTGAGCGTTATTCCAAGCCAAGAAAGCATAATACATTATAATGTTTTTATACCTACCACACCTAACCCTACAACAGGATTTTTTGTTATTGTTCCTAAAGAAAAATTCTCTGAAATTGATTTAAGTCGCCAAGAAGCTATGGCTATTATTATCTCCGGCGGAATTATTAAACCTGACAGATTTAATAAAGTTTAAAGCTTACTTTGTATCTGCAAACCGGCCCCATTTTTTATATAAACAACATTTTCATTTAAATAATCTTGAAATTTTTTTTCAAATTCTTCTTCAGTACTACGACATAATCTTGTTATTGCATCTATACTAAATTCTCTGGCATTAGTTATACCTGAAAAACATTCTGTGATTACACCTGAATAAGATATGTTTACATTATTTTTAATTCTAGAACTGACATGAAATAACTCACCAGCTAAAGATAATATCATTAATGTATTTAAAGGTGGTATAAAAAATAATTGATAACAATTAGCTCTATTAATGTATTTATATTTATTGACATGTAATGCATAACCAATTTTCTTTCGAGAAAAATAATAATATGGACAAGCTGAATAATCACGTAATAGACCTGTTAAAAACGAACAACCATAAGAAAGTCTATGATTTCTTGTAGAATCATTACCACCTGTTCCTCTAAATAATAAAATATCACCAAGCATATGCGCATTATATTCAACTAATGCAACTTGTTCAAAAAAATCAATATCTTTTTTGTCGATTTTACTTAAATTAACTCGATCTTCCTGAAAATATGCCCCATATTGAAAAACCAATAAACGTTTACAATTTATTATATCAAACATATTGTTTATATTTTTAATTAAACTGGAAATTATTGAAATTAAATTTTTTTTATCAAATAAATTATTATTTTTTAAATAAAATAAAATAAAAATATTAATTTTATAATGTATATCAATTATATTTTTATCTTCATTAAACTTAGCCATTGCAATTAAATATCTTTTATAATCCCAACAAGATGTTTCACCTATATTATTTTTTTTTAAACATTCTTTATATAATACAGGAATAAATGATGTTTTTAATGTAAACTTAGATTCTAAATAAAAGTTATAAAAAAGTAATTCATAAATAACCGTAGGTACAAATTTAATCTTAATATTTTCAGGCAATTTAGTTTGTATAAACTCTTCTTCACTCTTTTTATACAACTCATCTTCTTCTTTTGTAAGCTTAATTTGATCTTGATAACAAAGACATGTGGGAAATTGATATTTAATTAATATTTTATAAGACTGATCATGCTCTTCTTGTGTTAAAGCTGATATTTCATTTTGATTATTGGTTTTATAAAGAATGTACTCTGCTTTTAATGAAAAACAGAAGAATATGGCTAGTAAAAAGCCTATTTGTTTTAAACTGTATTTAACCATAAAAACCCCTATTTTTAGAGAAATATGTACTTATTTAAGTATATATTAATACCAAATATTGTCAAACTGAATTTAAATAGTGGTTTTACAGGGTAATTTCATACTTAAATACTCAAATTAGTTTCTTAAGGTATGGAACACTAAAACATTCTCTTACTTTCTAATAAGTATTTTTAACATTAAATAATAAAAAATATTTTATAGGAAATAGGTTAATTTGATTTATGAATATATTTCTTTTAATTCTTGTTCTGATAATAAAAGAAAATTACCACTATTATTTAATTGCATTTCTTTTATCTGACTTACTATTTTTTCTAGCCTAACTTTGTGATAATCTTTTGCTTCATAAATTGATTTAGCAGTTTTAATAATACGATGAACTCTAGTATGTTTTTTTTCTGAATTGTCATACATTAAGTATATTTCAGCAAGAGTTAAATAATTACCTAAATAACCTAGTTTGCGACCAGTTAACTGGTGAATTATATTCGAATCATTTAAATCAATATTTTCTATTTCTGACACAGCAGCTATTATTTCATTAGCTTCATCAAACAACATATTATTAATCAAAACACCTCTTAATTCATTCTTTCTTTTTAAATTATTTTTTTCTAAATTAGATAATTCATTAGAATGACCAATAAATTTAAATGTTACGTTTTGATCTATATCAACATTGGAAATATAGTAACATATGGTATTAATAATTAGATCGTTATTGCTTGGGTCGCAAATTGGATTATCAGGCACAGGGTCTACAAATATTCTTGGGTAATTATTATTTAAATAATGCTTACCAAATAATGATTTATTTAAATAATGCGCATCATAATATATGATACCTTGATCTGTTTTTACTTCTGCAATTATCAATTCATTATTCTGTTCGTTATGCAAGTCAATTAACTTAAAAAAACTTTTACCTGTGAAAAATTCTTTATCATTTATATTAATTGATACTGAATTTTCTACACAAGCAATTCTCTTATTTTGACTAGCTTCTAGATAATTATCATCCTTTTTTTGTAATTCTTGATCACTGAATTCTTGAGTATCCATTTCTGCTGCATTACAACACAGAATAAGTAATAACATTACTATTAATTTTTTTATCATAAAATTCCTACTAATTTTTCCAGGGTAATTTAATACCCAAATATTCTTCTAATTGCTTATTATGTTCAGCAAAGAATTGATACAAATTGTGCTTGGTTTCTGGTTTTATTTCTTCTTTTTTGAAAGTTTTGTTAAAAATATCATATTTTTTTAATGTTAATTCTGGCAACCCAAGAAATTTAAATACTTTATTAACAGTACCCTTTGGGTCATTACACAAATCATCATATATTAAAAATAACATCTGTTCTTTTGGAAAATATTCTCTCCATCTTTTTATCTGATCAATATAAATTCCCCGAGTCAAATAGCTATATTTAATGATTGAATATATATCATAATATTGGTCATTATTAATCTTATCTAATTCTTGTTTTATAATTTCTACTTCTTTTTGCAATGCTTCTTCAAAAGACATCCCCGGATAGGTATAAAAGTAATCTGAAATTGCACGTTCAACAGGGTCACGCAATAAAACAATTAACTTTGTTTTAGGCAATAATTTAAAAACTCTTTCTGGCACTAATGGATGGTATAAATAAAATGGACTTGCTTCTCCTGTAATTTTACCTGGACTTTTTTCTAAAAAATGACTCTTATACCAGTCCAAGCCGCGTTCATAATTTAAATCAAAATAATGCACTTCTTTTTGGGCTGCAGGAAGAATGTCAGGATGCTGAATTAAATAATTATATAATGATGTTGTGCCACATTTTGCTGCACCAATAATAAGAAAGTCTACTGACCAATTACTTAAAGTAATTTGGTAATTAAATATAGAAAATAATATAATTATTAAGCGAAAAGTCTTCATACCTACCTTGATTTTAATATAACCCCAAAACTATAATAGTTTATAGCAAATTTTTTAAAATAATCTAAAGATTCCAGAGTAGAAACAATCAGGCAGGTTTTTTATATTTAAATTATTGCTTTTTATAAGCACAATTTGATAACCTTATGACTAGTAGAATAATTTAATACACTTAGGGGGAACTATGAATAAAATTAAATTTTTAATATTTATGTCAATGGCTATAATAAACCAAGCATATGCAATGGAAATTTTATTTGGTGATATATCTGATTTGCAACAACAAGATCTAAATTCATCTGACGTGGTACAAAAAGAAGATGAATCATTTAGTCTTTTTGAGACACCTGAAAACCAAAAGAAAGAAACGCCTGAAGTAAATAATTTGATAAATATAAGTGCGATGCTTAGAAAACTAACATATTTATATGAAAGCCAAGCACAGGAATTATTACAAAAAATATCACAACCTAATCAAGAAGTAACTAGAGTTCAAGAATTAGCTTATCATCTTGCTTTTATTAAAGAAATTTTAGGTTATACAAATGCTATAATAGATTCTATTAAAATAGAACAGGTTTAAGCTTTAATTAATGGGCATGTATATTTTACATGCCCATTAATTAATATTATAATTTTGCTTGAATATTGTGAGAATTAATAATACTTATTAAAAGTTTTTCACAATCATCGTAAAATTTAAACTTAGCTTGCCAGACTTTTACCTTAGCTTTAAGCTTGTCATCTTCACTTGCTCTAAATAAACTAAATCCACTTGAATAAGAATCAGCTGTTACTAACTCAGCGTTAGATTGTATACCATTTACAATTTGTTTTGAAAAATCTTTTGATAATAATCCATCTAGTTTTTGAGCATGTTGCGCTTGTGCTTCAATTTTCTTTGATTCTAATGCTTTTGCATATCGAGCTCGTTGTAACTGCAAAATCTCTAAAATTTTTGCAAATACTTTATCATTCTTTAAATAATAAAAATGACATTCTTTATACCATTTTAAAAATTGACTAAACAATTTAGGATTATCTAAATTTACCAAATCACATGTAATAAAGCCTAATAACTCTATGTGTATTGCAACATATAATTTTTTAAGGCATTCAAACGCAAATTTTGTATCAGGGCTCACTTGTCTTAAGGCAAAACCTTTTTGAGGCATTGTATCAACAATATGTTTAGTATGTGCAGATAATTTCTGTACTATTGGATACAGATTTGGGTTATTACTTAGTATATTAACTGTTTCTTGTTGTTTTTCAGCAAAAATATAATTAAAGTTTGCTTTAAGAAATTCATAATCTAAATCAGTGCTTTTTCGTAAAATAAATAATTCATTTAACGCAGATATATATGCTCTTATATATTTTTCTATTACTTTTTTATCTTGCAAACTTAAATTTCTAATTTTATCAACAAACTCATCTTTTACACGTAAAACCATATCATGATGTCTTGATTCCTGAGAGGCATAAATAGCATAGTCTTGCTTTATTTTATCTACTACTGGTTGGACTGGAAGTGCAGGTCGCTCTATTACTATAACTGGTGGCTGAATATTTGGTACTTGCTGTGCATTATCAAGTGCAGGTCCACCAGGTGGGTTACCCTGTGCACAATTTAATGATAAAGCTACAAAAAAGCTAAGATAAAATAATTTTTTCATATAAAACTCCCTATAAAATACAATTTAATAATTAATATTATTCTAATAGAAATGTTTTGCATTGTCAAATAACAAATTACTTAGAATTTTACTTTTCTAAAAATTTGGCATAAAAGAGATCCAAGGATAGTTCCGAACCACCATTTTTAAGGCTAAAATCTATATCATAAATTAATTGATGCGCAGCTTGAATCTTTTCTAAATTATGTTTTTTCCAATCGTATTGAATAAAAGAAAACGGCAAGCGGTAAGCCATTTGTTTTGCTTCAACAATACGCCCTAAGTTCATAAATTTAATATACCAATAAGCACGGAAAAGTTGTTCTGACCAAAATGTTACCCAAAAAACTGGTTGGTAATTTGGTGATATTAAATTCCAATAATAAAAGAATTGTTTAGTATCTTTTGAAAACAAAAACTTACTTAATGTAAAAAGTGATTGCTCTGTAACAAAAACCTTATCTAGCCAATTGTCTAAAAATGCATCAGCTTTTTTACCAATAAGCCTAACATAATATGTTAAAATTAATGCCTGATCTAAGCTTATGTTACCAATTGTTTTAAATGTTTCTTCAAAATAAGGAAATGCTATTTCTTTTTTTATTTCTAAAAAATTTAAAACTGGTTCAACCTGTTCTAAATTAGAAATTCCTGTGCAATGCACTACTACAAACTTATCTTCATTTATTTTTGCTTCTTCTTCTAAAAACAACCCAATTTGATTGGGACCTACATATGCATTTAAGTAATCTATTATTTCTTTTATTTTCTTGTCACCTAATTGGCTTACATTGCCCAACCAATAAAAAGATTTTCTACCCAAAAAGCTCATCTCTAATTGTGGCTTAATTTGGTTAAAATCATGATCAGCTATATTTATATTAACAATTGATAAATTAGTTTTTAGCTTTTGAAAGAAATATGAAAAAAATATTGGTTGATATTCTTTTGAGTAAAACAAAAGCATATTTTTATTTTGCAATAAGATTTGAAAGTCTGAAAGATTGTTTTGTATGAATTGTGTTATTTGCATTTGTATTCACTAAAAGGTATTGAAGTATATAAATTCAAGTATAATCTAATTAATAAAATTATTAATTATTATTATTTTTTATCCACCACCTAAACTTAATTTCATTTCATCTTCATAATCTTTGATTTGTGCTAAATATGATTGGGCAATATTTCTTATATTTTCTGGAATGCTATTATAAGCAAGTTGCTTAAAATAAAATTTTGCCTTACTGTAATCTCTTTTTTCAGAAGAATCACCAATAAAATATATTTTACCTAATAATAATCTAGTATTATATAATATATTTTTATAATCAATTTCTGCTAAACCTTCTGGATTATGATTATTCATAATATCCTCAAGCAAAATCCTTGAATTATGATAATTTTTATTTTCAGTATTTTCAGCAAAGATATTACTAGCTTTTAAATACCTGGCAAGCAAGTCATTCTTTATATAAGTATAAGCTATTCCCGCAGGACTTTTAGGGGAT
This sequence comes from Candidatus Babeliales bacterium, assembly GCA_031292305.1. Lineage (GTDB taxonomy): Bacteria > Babelota > Babeliae > Babelales > JABDEC01 > JARLHJ01. The sequence goes on along the minus strand of JARLHJ010000021.1, from coordinate 25,457 downwards.
GAAATTTTTTTGTAAAAACATTCTTGCGATGTGCGCATATCAGAAGCATTTAAGATATTAAAAGCAAATAAAATGAATAAAATTTTAAATTTCATAAAAAACCCTCCTGTTTTTAACTATATTTGAATTATATCAAATGTGTGAATCTAATTTCAAGAGTTTATAAAAATAAAAAAACTTCCTAATTTGAATTTGTTTATAGAAACCTTAATCTATTGGTACTTTATTAATACGACACATAACTCTGTTTAACAATATTATGAATCCTTTGGTATATTCTATTAGTAATTTTTATTGACTTGATTTTGATCTCGATTATACTTAAAATATAATAATTAGGAGGTAAAAATGATAAAAAAACTACTATTTTTCGTATTTTTAGGTGTAAACTCTATAAATTCTATGGATTATCAACATCCATATAAAGAAGTATTTCAACAAATGCCAAATTATCAGTTTAAACTAGATGCTGCCCGTCCATTGAATATAGATACTCAGCCTTATGCTCATGTGTTTGGCCAAAATGAACATCCATATGCCAATGTGTTTACTAACGATGATCAGCCATATGCAGTTATATTTAAAAATACATCTAAAAAAAGAAATAATTCAGAAATTGGCGATACAGCAGTTCAAGCTGAAAATTTACATTTCAGAGACGAAGATCGATTTGATTTAAATGAACAAAAAGAAGAAATTAATGAATTAGATTCCCCACTCGATATTCCAAACATGCACGTAAATACAATCACCTTAAACAGTAATATCCGCCCTAAAATGGCATTTATTTGCAATGTATGCCTAAAAGACTGTAAATACAGAAAAGTATTATTGAATCATATAGCTCGTTATCACACTAGCCCTCCAGAATCAGAAGCAGCAACTACACCATATGATGACACGATTGAAATAGATAAACTGTTTGCTTGTAATTTTAGATATGAAGATGGAATTAAGTGTAAAAAAAAGTTTGAAAAGAAAAGATCATTATATTATCACTCTTTAAATCACCCTATACCAGGTGAAAGTTATATTTGTCCTATCACTAAGACAGATGGGAAAAAGTGCTTAAAGATATTAAAAAGTAGAAAACAATTAGCTGACCATAAAAGAAAGCCACATTAATTTGGATATAAAAAATTAATAAAGTGTCTCTATAATTTGAGCAATAGATTTTTTTGCAAGATCAGCAATTTGAATAAACTTTTCCCATTCAATTGCGCGTTTTTCTGCAGTTCCTTGAAGTTCAATAATTTTGCCTGTTTGAGTGAGCACGAAATTAAAATCGATTTCTGCTTTGCTGTCTTCTTCATAATCTAGATCAACAATAATTTGACCGTCAATTATGCCTGCAGAGATTGCAGCAATTTCATCAATTATAATTTCTTTTTTTAATAGACCTGAAGCCAGCCATTTTTCTTGCGCACGTTTTAATGCCAAAAATGCACCTGTAACACAAGCAACACGTGTGCCACCATCAGCTTGTAGAACATCACAATCTATATGAATAGTTTTTTCACCGAGATTATCTAAATTTAAAATAGGACGAATTGATCTTCCAATAAGTCTGGAAATTTCTATTGACCTGCTATTGCGTTTTACAGATGAGGATTCACGTAATACACGTTGATGTGTTGAGGTTGGAAGTAGTGCATATTCTGCAGTTAACCAACCAGTGCCTTTATTTTTTAAAAATGAAGGCACTGAGTTTTCTAAACTTATTGCACATAAAACTTTTGTATTACCTGATTCAAATAATACTGAACTTGCTGAATATCCAAAAGGATCGTAAGTTAACTTTATTGGACGAATCTCATCAAACTTACGATCTAATTTTCTTTTGAATTCCATCATATTAAACTAGTCTTAGTCTTATTCTGCCAGTTGAAGGATCATAGTCCATAATTTCACAAGTGACTTCTTGGTCAATCTTGTATTCTTGTGAAAGATTTCTTTGCTTTTCTTTTGGAACAGCAGAGATATGTACTAAGCCATCTTCACCAGGAACTAATTCAACGAATAATCCAAAATCAGCAATACGTTTTATTTTACCAGTAAAAATTGTACCAACTTCTATTTGGCCAGCTAAAACTTTAACCCAATGAATAGCAACATCTACATTTTCTGGTAATTCACCGAAAACGCTAACTGTACCATCATTTGCAATATCAATATTTGTTTTTGTTTTTTCTATAATTTCTCTAATTTTTTTGCCACCCGTACCAATTACTGCACCGATTTTGTCAGCATCAATTTTGAATGTAGCAATTTTAGGAACTAAAGGAGAAAGCTCAGGGTTTGGAGCTGACATAACTTTACGCATTTCATTAAGAATGTGTGTTCTGCCATCTTTTGCTTGTCTTAAAGCTTCTTTAAATACTTCTCTTGGTAAACCAGCTTTGCTCTTGATATCTAATTGGATAGCAGTAATAGCATCTTGTGTACCAGTTACTTTAAAATCCATCCAACCGAATTCATCTTCAAAACCAGTAATGTCAGTAATTGCTTGGAATTTATTTCCACTTTTTAGTAGTCCCATAGCAACACCACTGATCATTTCTTTAATAGGTACGCCAGCATTCATTAATGCCATTGTAGAACCACAAACAGTTGCCATAGATGTAGAACCATCTGAAGCTAACATGTCTGCAACTATACGCATAGTATATGGAAAGTCTACGCTTTTTGGCAATGCATATTTTAATGCTGAAGCAGCTAAGAAGCCATGTCCGATTTCTCTTCTTCCAGGACCTCTATTTTGGCGAACTTCACCAACAGAATATGAAGGGAAGTTATACTGTAACATGAAAGGATTACCAGTATATTCACCAACTAAATGCTCAACTTTTTGTGCATCTTGCGCGCTACCTAGAGTAACTGTTACAAGCGCTTGTGTACCACCGCGTTGGAACAATGCAGAACCGTGCGTACATGGTAATAAACCAACTTCGACTTTAATGTCTCTAACTTGTTCATAATTTCTACCATCAATTCTCTTACCTTCATCTAATATTAAATCAGTCATTTTAGACTTCATAATATCACCGAAAGTATAATCGATTTTATTTAATGGTAATTTATTAGTTTCGATTTCTTCTTTATTTATTTCTAAAAATTCTTCAGTAAGCTTTTTGCGAGCTTCACTTCTTTCAGTTTTGTCAGCTTTAAAAACTGATTTTAATCTGTCATAAGTTAAGTAATCAGAAACTTTAGTTTCCCAAGCAGTCCAATTGAATGTATCAATTGATTCATCTTTAGGAGCACCAACTGCTTTTTGAATCTCGCGTTGCCATGCAACTTGTTTTTTGATTTTTTCATGAGCTTGGAAAATGATATCAAGAAGTTCATCTTCTGTAATGTTGTTAGAAGAACCTTCTAACATACAGATACCTTCTTCTGTTCCAGCTATGATTAAATTTACATCAGAAGCATTATATTGTTCATAAGTAGGCATAAATACCCACTGACCATCAACACGAGCTACTTCAACAACACCAACTGGTGCTAAAAATGGAATATTAGAAACAACTAATGCAATAGAAGTTGCTAATAAAGAAATTGCATTAGGCATATGTATTTTATCAACTGAATATACTGTTGATAAAACTTGAACTTGATCAAAAAATTTAGCTGCAAAAAGAGGTCTAATTGCACGGTCTATCAATCTAGATGTTAAAACTTCTTTATCAGAAAATTTACCTTCTCTTTTGAGATATCCACCTGGAATTTTCCCAACAGCTGAAAATAATTCTCTATAATCAACAGTCAAGGGTAAGAAACCTGGAAATTCTTTAGATGGCTGTGATGTTACTGCAGCAAAAACTACCGTTCCACCATGCTTAAACCACGCAGCCCCTGCCGCTTGTGTTGCAAACTTGCCTATCTCTACTTCATATCCAAATTCTTCTAAATTAAATTTAGCCATATATTTATATCTCAAAAGTTAGGAAATTTATTTTCTTAAATCTAAACTCACTAATAAATCTTTGTATAGTGTTTCATTATGCTTTTTTAAATAATCTAAGAAATTACGTCTACGATTTACTAGTCTTAATAATCCTCTACGAGAACTATAATCCTTAGGGAAAGCTTTGAAATGAGCCGATAAACTTAAAATTTTATCAGTCATTGCAACTATTTGCACTTCTAAAGAACCAGTGTCTTTATCGTGATGTTGTACTTTTTCAGCTATTTTTGCAAATTTTTCGTTCATTGTTTTAACCTTATAATTAATTATTTCTTATCAATAGGCACGAGCGGGATCGAACCGCTGACCCTCGCTACGTCAAAGCGATGCTCTACCACTGAGCTACGCGCCTAACTTATTTTTATGCTTCTACCTGTTCTTCAAGTAAAGCCTGTCTTTCAAACTCTGATAAATCCTGACCAATATATTTATCTTTAAATGACTTAATTCCAGAACCTGCAGGTATTAGCTTACCAATAATTACATTTTCTTTTAAGCCATAAAGATAATCAACTTGTCCAGAACATGCAGCCTCTGCTAAAATTCTTGTAGTTTCTTGGAATGAAGCAGCAGAGAATACACTTTCAGTATCTAGTGAAGCCATGGTGATACCCATTAATACCGCTTTACCTACAGCCATTTTTTTGCCTTCAGCTTGCAGTAATGAATTGACCATTTTAAATTTAATGTGATCAATTTTATCACCGATTAAGAATTCACTATCACCTGGATCAGAAATTCTTACTTTTTTCATCATCTGCTTAACAATAATTTCAATATGTCTGTCATTAATATCCACACCATGCAATCTATAAATCTGTTGGATTTGATTAACAAGATATTTCTGTAAATGATCAGGCCCTAATATTCGTAAGATATCATGTAATACAGGCTCGCCTGACGTTAATAAATCACCAGCGCTTACTTTATCACCAGAAACAACATTTAATTGTTTACCTCTTGAAACAAAGTAATCATATGTTTGATCACCAGCAGAAACTGTAACTTTTCTAAGTCCACGATGTAGTCCACCAATTAGCACTTCACCATCGATATCAGTAATAATTGCTGGATCTTTTGGTGCTCTTGCTTCAAAAATTTCTGCAATTCTAGGTAATCCACCTGTAATATCTTTTGATTTAGAAGCTTCACGAGGCATCTTTACTAAAATATCACCCATTTCAACTTTTTGATTTTGCTCAACAGTTAAATAAGAGCTTGTAGGTAAATAATAAAGAGCTAATTCATTGCCATCTTCATCAACGATACTTATTGCAGGCTGATGTTTTTCGCCTTTATGTTCTAATATAATACGATTAGTTACACTTGCTGTTTCATCATATACTTCTTGATAAGTCATATTTCTGATTAAATCAACAAATTTTACAAAACCGGTTTTTTCTGTAACAAGAACTTTATTATTTGCATCTAAATCAGCAATTTTTGTACCAACTTTTACTTGCGCACCATCTTCAACTAGAAGAACTGCACCGTACTCTAGTGGTTGTTCTTGTAAAATAAGTCCATCTGGAGAAACAATGTTAATTCTTGCCTTACGACTTAAAACAACTTGTTTTCCATCACGATCTTTTGCAACTCTTACATTACTCCACTGAATGATACCGTTATGCTTCGCCACGAACACATATTGTTCTGCGATACTTGCAGTACCCCCAATGTGGAAAGTTCTCATTGTAAGCTGTGTACCAGGTTCACCAATAGATTGTGCAGCAATAATACCTACTGTTCCACCAATATCTACTAATGCACCTTTAGATAAATCCATTCCATAACATTTTGCACAGATTCCTCTTTTTGACTGACAAGTCAAACCTGAACGAACCAAGATAGAGTCAACAGCAGCGTTCGATAATTTCTCGACTGCCTTTTTATCCATCAATGCACCTTGCTTGAAAAGAATTTCTCCAGTTACAACATCTTTAACATCTGCAGCTAAAACACGTCCAAATGAACGATTTGCCACAGAATAAATCAATTCACCAGATTCTTTAATATCTTCTAATTCAATATAACCAAGTGTTTTACAATCTATTAATGCAACAACAACATCTTGGGCAACGTCTACTAAACGTCTTGTTAAGTAACCAGAGTTTGCAGTTTTTAATGCTGTATCGGCTTGACCTTTACGAGCACCGTGAGTAGAGACGAAATATTCAAATACACTAAGACCATCTTTAAAGTTACTCTTTACTGGTGTTTCCATAATTTCACCAGATGGTTTAGCCATTAAACCTCTCATACCAACAAGCTGCTTAACCTGATCTTTTGATCCACGAGCACCAGATTCTAACATCATAAATAGTGAATTGAAAGATTGGTTTGCGCCATCTTTATTTTCATAAGCTACTTTATTTTGTAATTCTAGATCTTTTAACATTTCTTTTGCGACATCAGCAGTAGCTTGTCCCCAAATTGCAATAACTTTATTATATCTTTCACCATTTGTAATGGCACCATCCATATAAAGTTTTTCAATTTTTTGAACATCATTTTCTGCTTTATCAATTACAAATGCTTTCTTTTCAGGCACAAGTAAATCAGAAATTGAGAATGAAATTCCACCATCAGTTGCATGCTTGAAGCCTAGTTTTTTTATTTTATCTAAGCATTCAACAACAAGTTTAATATCAAAGTTGTAATAAACTGTTTCAACCAATTTAGAAAGATCACTCTTTCTCATTGCTCTATTTACCCAATTAAAATCAGCGCCTTTTGGTAAAGCTTCATAAAGAATTACTCGGCCTACTGTGGTGTCTATTATTTTAGTGTTAATTCGTACTTTAATTTGAGCATGTAAATCGACACTTCTTGTTTGATGCGCAGAAATTACTTCTGCAACATTTGCAAAAACTATTCCTTCACCACGTAAATTACATCTCGATTTAGTTAAATAATGGAGTCCAAGAACCATTTCCTGAGAAGGAACTGGCAATGGTCTACCATTAGATGGAGATAATAAGTTCTTAGTTGAAAGAATTAATTCTTTAGATTCAAGAACTGCTTTTCTACTTAACGGGATGTGAACGGCCATTTGGTCACCATCGAAATCCGCGTTAAATGCACTACAAACCAATGGATGTATTTTTATAGCTTTACCATCTACTAAAATAGGGTAAAAACTTTGTATACCCAATCTATGTAATGTAGGTGCACGGTTTAATAGAACCGGTCTATCTTTTACTATGTTTTCAAGAATGTCCCAAATTTCAGGTTCAAAACGTTCTACCATTTTTTTTGCCATACGCAAATTAGGCGCTAACTCACTTTTAATAAGTTCAGCAAAAACAAATGGCTTATATAATTCTAATGCTAAAATTTTTGGCAATCCGCAAGTATCCATTTTTAATTCTGGATCAACAACAATTACAGAACGTCCTGAATAATCTACACGTTTACCAAGTAAGTTTTGTCTAAATCTACCTTGTTTACCGCGAAGCATTTCACTTAAAGATTTAAGTGGGCGTCTGTTAGTTCCTCTTACAGGTTGTCCTCTGCGACCATTATCAATTAATGCGTCGACAGATTCTTGAAGCATTCTTTTTTCATTTTTAATAATTACTTCAGGAGCTTCAATTTCTTTTAATCTTCTTAAACGAATATTACGGTTTAAAACACGTCTGTATAATTCGTTTAAATCAGAACTTGCAAATCTACCACCTTCTAAAGGCACTAATGGTCTTAAATCTGGTGGCAATACTGGCAATATTTCCATGACCATTAATTCTGGTCTTGTATTTGCATTTATAAAGCTTGTTAAAACTTTAATTTTTCTCATTATTTTATGACGAGAAGTAACTGAAGTAGATTTTTTGTAATCTTGGTTAAGAATACTTACTTCTAAGTTAAGATCGATTAGTTTTAAAATATCTCTAATCGCTTCTGCGCCACTTTTTGCTAAAAAGTCTAAATCATCTGTATGAGAATCAATATAACTGTCAAATTCAGCATTTGTTAAAATAGTTTTTCTAGGATACGGAGATTTACCTTGATGAACTACTATGTATGAATCAAAATAAATAACCTTTTCTAAATCCTTAACTGACATATCTAAAGTTAAACTTAAATAACTTGGAATACCTTTTAAGTACCAGATATGGCATACAGGAGCAACTAGATCAATATGACCCATTCTCTCACGACGAACACGAGATTGAATAACTTCAACGCCACATTTTTCACATGTAACACCACGATGTTTCATTCTCTTGTATTTTCCACAGTTACATTCCCAATCCTTTACAGGACCGAAAATACGTGCACAGAATAATCCATCTCTTTCTGGTTTTAATGTTCTGTAGTTAATAGTTTCAATCTTCTTAACTTCACCGTAAGACAATGATCTTATTTTTTCAGGGGAAGCTAGACCTATACGTATTGCATTAAATTGGGTCGATCTAACATATTCTTTAAATCTACCAAGCATTTGATTAGTCACCGACTTCCTCCTTGCTAGTTTTGAAAAGATCAATTTGTAATGCTAAACTTTGTAGTTCTTTTATCATAACATTAAATGATTCAGGTAAACCTGGTTCAGGAATATTATCCCCGTCACCGCGCACAATCGCTTCATAAACTTTATGTCTACCAGTTACATCATCTGATTTGTATGTAAGTAATTCTTGTAAAGTGTACGCAGCACCATATGCTTCTAGTGCCCAAACTTCCATTTCACCGAATCTTTGTCCACCAAATTGCGCTTTACCACCAAGAGGTTGTTGAGTCACTAATGAGTATGGTCCAACAGAACGTGCGTGAAGCTTGTCATCAACCATGTGGTTTAGTTTCATCATATAAACACAACCAACAGTTACATTCTGATCAAAATACTGATCAGTACGTCCGTCTTTTAATTTAAAAGCACCAGAATATGGCATACCAAGCTCATCTAAAATTGGCTTAATATCATCTTCAAATGATGCTCCATCAAATACAGGAGATTTGAAGTGCACACCATTTTCAGACATTCTGCGCGCAAGTTCCATTATTTCTTCTTTTGAATTATTTTTTTCATAATTTTCAATAAAATCTTTAGAGAAATATTTTACTAAGAATTTTTTAACTTCTTCGTAACTATGCTCTTGTAATATTTTACCCAAATCTTTTCCTAGTCTTTGACCAGCAAAGCCAAGAATAGTTTCTAGAATTTGACCCACGTTCATACGTGAAGGCACACCAAGAGGGTTAAGAACTATGTCAACAGGAGTACCATCTTCCATATAAGGCATATCTTCTCTTGGAACAAGAACAGAAACCACACCTTTGTTACCGTGTCGTCCTGCCATTTTATCACCAACAGAAACTGTACGCTTAGAAGCTACGTAGACTTTAACCATCTTAATAACGCCTGAAGGAAGAACATCACCCTTTTTAAGCTTATTAATTCTTTCTTCTTTTAAGCTTTCTAGAACTTTGATTTGAATATCATAAGTAGATTTTATTCTATTTAATTCTATGTTGTCATTAAGCTCATCAAATTTAAGATTGATTAATTCTTCAAAAGCCAGCTCTTTTAGTTGATCATGATTTAAGGTGGTTTTCTTATTTGAAGAACCAATTACCTTAGAACCTTTTTTCTCAACAAAAAGATTGATTAGCTTTTCAGTAACCATAACTTTTAACAATCTTAAATGATAGCTATATTCATTTTCAATTTTATTAGTTTGTTCAGTTACAATTTCTTTGTAACGTTTATCTTTTCTAATACCACTTCTTGAAAATACTTTTACATCTACTACAGTACCTTCTATTCCAGGTGGTACTCTTAGTGATGTATCACGGACTTCTCTAGCTTTTTCACCAAAGATAGCGCGTAGCAGTTTTTCTTCAGGTGAATATTGAACGTCGCCTTTTAGTGTAACTTTACCAACTAAAATATCGCCCGCTCTTACTCTGGTACCTATACGAACAATACCTTCTTCATCTAATGCAGCCAATGCTGTTTCACTTACGTTTGGAATATCTGCAGTGATTTCTTCGGGCCCAAGTTTTGTTTCTCGAGCATCTACAATGTACTCATCAATGTGAACAGAAGTAAATACGTCATCTGATACTAAACGTTTATTTAAAACGATAGCATCCTCAAAGTTGTATCCGTTCCATGGCATATATGCAACAAGTAGATTTGAACCTAATGCTAATTCGTTTTTATTAATAGCTGGACCATCTGTTAAGCTTTCACCAGCTTTAACTCTTTGACCTTTAACAACAACTGGTCTTTGGTGAATCCATGTGCTATAACTTGAACGTTTAAATTTTCTAAGATGATATATATCTACACCATTCGCTAGCCAATCTTCAAACAATGGAAACTCAGATTCATCTGCTCTAACGATAATAGTATCGCCAGAAACATATTCAACAACACCTGAATTCTTAGCTGATACAACAGCGCCAGAAGCTCTGCATACTTCGCTTTCCATTCCTGAAGCCACCACAGGGGCTTGACTCTTAATCAATGGAACTGCTTGACGTTGCATGTTCGCGCCCATAAGTGCACGTGTAGCATCATCATGCTCTAAGAAAGGAATAAGAGCAGCAGCAACAGAAACTAATTGCTTTGGAGATAGATCGATATAATCGATATTTTCTTCATTTGTATATAAGAAGTTACCTTCATGACGAGCAAGTACAGATTCACTCTTGAAAGATTTAGTTTTTTCATCGCCAGCTTCTGCTTGAGCAATGTATTTTCCAGCTTCTTCAAAAGCGTCTAAGAATACAACTTCGTCAGTAATCTTACCATTTTTAACTGATCTATAAGCAGTCTCAATAAACCCTAAAGTGTTCACCATAGCATAAGTTGCTAAAGATGAAATTAATCCAATTGTTTGACCTTCAGGAGTTTCAATAGGGCATATTCTGCCATAATGCGAGGTATGTACGTCGCGAATTTCATATGTTGCGCGATCTTTTAGCACGCCGCCGGGCCCTAGAGCTGACAATCTTCTTTTGTGAGCAATTTCAGCTAATGGATTTGTTTGATCCATAAACTGTGATAATTGTCCAGTTCCAAAGAATTCTCTAATAACTGCGCCTAGTGGCTTAACATTTAAAAGATCTTGAGGCATTAATGTGCCACTGATTTCTTGAAGTCTGAATCTTTCACGAACGATTCTTTCAATTCGTGATAAACCTAAATAAATTTGGTTGCTTAATAATTCGCCTACTAATCTTACTCTTCTGTTACCTAAGTGATCAATATCATCCAATTCACCTTCGCCTTTTTCTCTTAGATTTACTAAGTAGCGAACAGTTGCAACAAGATCATCTTTTGTCAAAGTAGTTACATTAGGAGCAATATCTAAGCCTAATTTACGATTCATTCTTATACGGCCAACTTCAGTTAAGTCGTATAATCTTCTTGAAAAGAATAAATTTTCTAAACGAGCTTGAATATCTTTTAATGTGATTGTTTCACCAGGCCATACTTTTGCATGAACTTCTTTTAATGCTTCTTCTTGTGAGTAGCAAACATCATTAACTAAAGTAGCAGCTAAAGTAGGTTGATATACATAACCAGATGAAGATACTAAATCAAAATCTAATTTTTTATATTTTTTTAGTAATTCTAGAGAATCTTGATCTAAAGCCTGACCTTGCTCAACAATAATTTCACCTGTTTTAGGATCAATTAAATCTTTAGCTAAAATTTTATTTATTAGGTAGGATTTAGGAAGCTCTAATTTATCAGAAATTTTTAAAAGCTTAGCTAAAATTTCTTTATTAACTCTTCGACCATTTAAATCAGCTAAAGATTCAGGAAGCATATCTGTTTCTAATCTTTGACCAATTAAAAGATCATCTACATTTCTTGAAAACTTACCATTTTCAAAAGTTACATTTTCAAATTGATAGAACATAGGAATTATTGAATCCCTTGGAATACCAAATGCTTGTAAAAATGTAGTTACTAGTAGCTTTTTCTTTTTATCAATTCTTACATATAATAAATCATTACTATCAAACTCGAAATCAAGCCATGAACCTCTCATTGGAATGATTCTAGCTAAATAACAAGTTTTACCTCTAGCATCTTTAATTTTTTTACTTTTTGAAAAAACCGCACCAGGAGATCTATGCATCTGACTAACTACGACTCTATCAACGCCGTTAATTAAGAAGGTACCTTGATTTCCTAATCTTATTCTTTCTTGATCTTTATAAATGTCGATCATGACAGGAAGATCACTAAAGAAAATATCTTGTTCTTTAATGTCTCTTATTTTTTTATCACCAGTAGCTACATCCCAACTTGTAAGTTGAATTCTGATTCTTAATGGCATAGAAAATGTTTGACCACTTACTCTACACTCATCAGAAGTCATTGGGGTTTTTATAGTCACTCTAGATAAACAATTTGCACAAGTTTTATACTTTGCCGTTTTCTTGTGACAGAAAGTACAACTTAAATCAGAAGCTAATCGTGAACAATCAGATTTTTTACAAGAAGAGCAACTCCAAGAATAACGATTAGTTATTCCTGTTAATTTACTACAAGTACATGCCCAATCGCCTAATTCATAACTGACATATTCGAGAGACATTTTGTCTTCGTATTCAATTGGAAAGATATCTTTTAGGACTTTTTCAAGACCAATTTCTAAGCGTTCATGCGGCAAGCAATCTAATTGAACGAATTCATTAAATGACTTGGATTGAACTTCTATTAAATTTGGAACTGGAACAATGTCCTTGAGCTTTCCAAAAGACTTACGAAGTACCTGCTTACCTAAATCAAAATAAGACATTGAGCTGCTCCTTACTGAGAAAAATCTAACTATTGCGGATTTTATAAAAAATCTTATCTTACAAATAAATTACTTTCCGAAAGCCCTTAGCTTTACTTAAGAAAGTTCTACTTTTGCACCAGCAGCTTCTAATGTTTCTTTCATCTTTGCAGCGTCATCTTTAGATGCAGCTTCAGCGATAACAGTTGGAACTTCTTCAACAGCTTTTTTAGCATCAGTTAATGTCATTGTTGTAACTTTACGTAAAGCTTTAATTACTTCAATTGCTTTTTCGCCTGAAGTTTTTAATGTAACTTTATATTCAGTTTTTTCTTCTGCTTTAGGAGCTGCTTCAGCTGCTGGAGCTGATGATGGAGCCATCATTGCTGCAGAAACGCCAAATTCTTCTTGTAATTCTTTTACAAATCTTGATAATTCTAAAGTTGTCATTTTACCAATTGAATCAATCATTTCACGGTTATTTACATTTGCCATTGAAAAACTCCAAAAAAATATAATTTAATTACTGAACTGCTTCGGTTGTACTATTTGATCCTTGTTCACGTTGTGTTGCTAGCGCATCTAATGTCATAACAGTTTGAATAATAGATGACTGCAATACATAACACAATTGAGCTAATAACATCTCTCTTGATGGCAGAGTTGCTATTTCTACAATTTCACTTTTATTTAAAAGTTTTTTATCTAATGTTCCAATTACTAAGCCCAAAGTTTCATTGTTCTTAGAAAAAAGGTGTAAAACTTTTGCAACTGCTGGAGCATCGCCCTTTGAAAAGACAACTCCTAATTGATCTTTTAGAAATGGAATTAATTCTTTCATTCCACCTTCAACATCAACAGCTTTTTTAACAAGGCGCATTTTTGCGATTTTTAGCTTGCCATTAACCCCAGTTAATTCTCTTCTTAGTTCTTGCATTTTTGCAACAGACATACCCTTAAAACTAATCAGAAAAGAAGCTTGGCTAGCTAAAAAATCTTGTTTTAGCTCAGTTACTTGAAGTTCTTTTTGTTGTTTATTCATTATAGTCCTTAAAGCTTCATTAACTCATCAACATCAATATCTAATCCAGGTCCCATACTTGAAGCCACAGTTACACTTTTTACAAATCTACCTTTAGCTGCCGCAGGTCTTGATGAAGACAATGCTCTAACAAAAGCTTCGAAATTGTCGCTTAGTTTACTTGGATCAAATGAAACTTTTCCTATTGAAAAATGAACCGCTCCGCTTTTATCATTTTTGAAAAATGATCTACCTTTTTTAAGTTCAGATACAATCTTATCAACATCAAAAGTAACTGTTCCGGTTTTTACGTTAGGTAAAAGACCACGGGGTCCCAAAATTTTAGCTAACTTACCAACTGGACCCATCATATCTGGAGTTGCCACCACATAATCAAAATCAATCCAGCCTTCTGATATCTTATCTACTAATTCAGTAGATCCGACATAATCAGCGCCTGCTTTTTGAGCTTTTTCCGCATGCTCACCTTTTGCAAAAACTAAAACCTTTATAATTCGACCAGTTCCATGAGGTAACAAAACAGAACCTCTAACCGCTTGATCAGATTTTGCAGGATCAATATTTAATTGAACATTGACATCTACCGATTCATCGAATTTAGCAAATGAAAGTTCTTTAACTTTTAACAAAGCCTCTTTGATAGAAAACGTGTCTTTTTTTAGACTTTGTATTTTTTCAAGAGCATTTATATATTTTTTGCCATGAGTAGCCATAAAAATCCCCATTTAATCTATAATATCAATACCCATGCTTCTGGCTGAACCTTCAACAATTTTCATCGCCATTTCTAAATTAGAAGCATTCAAATCAGGTAATTTGATTTTAGCGACTTCTTCTATATCTTTTTTAGATATTTTTCCCGCTACATCAACACCTGGCTTTGTTGAACCCTTTGATAGATTTATTCTTTTCTTTATCAATTCAGATGTCGGAGGAGTTTTTGTAACAAACTCAAAAGTTCTATCTGTAAACACTGTAATAAAAACAGGAACAGTTTCACCTTTTCTGCTTGCAGTCTTTGCGTTGAACTGCTTACAGAATTCCATTATGTTAACACCATGCTGACCTAGAGAAGAACCAACTGGAGGTGCAGGTGTTGCACTTCCACCACCAATTTGAAGCTTGATTTGAGCCTTAACTGCCTTTGCCATTATTAACCTCTAATTATTTTTTAACTTGATCAAAACTTAATTCAACAGGGGTTAATCTGCCAAATATACTCACCATTACTGTTAATTTTTCCGCTTCCATATCTACTTTATCTATTATACCAACGAAACCGGCAAATGGACCACCTATAATATCTACTTCAGCATTTTCAGTAAATTCTGGCTTAGACGATGGAACAACTACTTCACCCTTCATATTGGTAATAATTTTTTCTATTTCCTTTTTTGTAAGAGGAGCAGGGTCTTTACCACCCAAAAATTTAACAACTTTTGGTGAAGAAGTGACTAAATGCATAGTTTCAGGTATTAGATCCATTTCAATTAACATGTAACCCGGAAATAACCTTTGATCTTTTGCTTCAGCTGCAGTAAAGAATTCTTTTAACTTACCAGATGGAATTAGAATCTCACCGAAATGATTTTCCATTCCTTCTTTAGGAATACGAAGTTCTAGGTCTTTTTTAACCACATCTTCATAACCAGCATATACTTGAATAACAAACCAGCGTTTCATAATAAATTAGCCTTAATAAACGTGCCTTAACTAATTAAGATCCGAATTCAACAAATACGTACTTGGCTAACCAAGCAAATCCAAAATCAACCACACCCAAATAAATCGAGAAAGCAACAATTAAGATTAATACTATTACAGTAGCCCCAATAAACTCTCTTGAACTTGGCCAAGCAATCTTAGACAATTCCCATCTAACTTCTTTTAAAAACTGGCCTAAATTTTTCATTACTTCACCTAATCTTAATTACTAGTTAAAAATTTATAAAGTGGCAGGCCAGGAGGGACTCGAACCCCCAACCCGCAGATTTGGAGTCTGCCGCTCTGCCATTAGAGCTACTGGCCTATTACTACTTCGTTTCCTTGTGTGCTTGATGCTTGCGGCAACGAGAACAATACTTTTTTAATTTTAACGAACCAGCAGATCTCTTTTTATTCAAGACTTGCGTATAGTTACGTTCTTTACATTCTCCACACATTAAGTGCGTGGTTACACGATTCTTTGCCATAAAAATTCCTTGACGTTGTTACTGGATTCTTCGGACTGGCCCAGTCTATGCTTTCCGGACCTTTAGGCTCGATAAGCTTCGACGGACAAACTTCGCTATAAAGCGATCAACATCTATTTAATTTCAAAATCATTTAAAACAAGCTGGCTAGCCATAAGTATGGAGCCCGCGACCGGACTCGAACCGGTGACCTCTTCCTTACCAAGGAAGTGCTCTGCCAACTGAGCTACGTGGGCACTAAGCCTTTGCGTAGCATCGTTATTTTAAAAATTAAAACAACTAGCAATCCTGCGGCATAAATATACATTTTTTGTTTGTATGAACAAACTTTAGGGTATCGCATCTTTTTTTATTTAACTTAGTCTTGTTTGGAAACATAAATTAAACACATATTATTCTAATAATAAATCAAAAAAAGAAAAAAACAATTTTTTAATATGGAGCCGGCCACTGGACTCGAACCAGTGACCTGCTGATTACAAATCAGCTGCTCTACCAACTGAGCTAGGCCGGCACTCATAATTTTTATATCAAATTTTATTATTCTAAAATAATACTCTTTTTCATCATTATGTCTACTGCAAAATGAAATTTCTTAAAAATTTAGCAAATCTTCCCTTTTTAAGGTTCAAAGACTGGCTAACCAGATGAAGCTACATGGTAGCAAAAACTGGTGCGGGAAGCGGGGCTCGAACCCGCAGCCTACAGCTTGGAAGGCTGTCGCTCTGCCAATTGAGCTATTCCCGCGAAATATTTCAAATCTTTTATGAAACTGGCTCCCCATACGACCTGTCTTACGAAGCTTTATGCGAAGTAAGAAGCTTTGGCTAAGTATGGTGGCGAGAGAAGGATTCGAACCTTCGAAGGCATTGCCAACAGATTTACAGTCTGTCCCCTTTGGCCGCTCGGGAATCTCGCCGAAAACATTTCAATAACTATATAATTCAGATAATAATATATCGCTTTTAAAATGATTTCAACTTAATATTTCAATAATATTAAAAAGTTTACATGCGTCTTAAAAATTTTATATATTATATTAAATACTAAATTAAAGCTTTAATCAACACCCAAATTGAATTAGATGCAAATACACCAGACCAAAATGGCTCCCAATTTTCTTTATTTTTAAGCACCAGATTAAAGCCTGACCCAATAATTAGGCCTAAAGAAATATTGAAAGGCATTAACAGCCCTCCTAATACCAACATAGGATTAACTTTAATTTTTTTAAGAATATATCCAAAAACAAAACCTAATAACAAAACATAATAATTAAAATTAATTGCGTTAATTAATAATGCTCTGGCTTGAGACCTTTGAACAAATAAAGTATTAGATCCCAAAGAAAAATGATTAATTAATATCCAAAAAATAATCCCCGCAGCTATTGAACTAAATACAATCCCAACCAACTGGTATTTTTTTACACGCTTAGAGCATATCCCACCTAGATGTGCGACTTTTCTTCCAAATAATAAATCAGCAGTTACACCACCACAAATTTCAACGAACGTAGCAATCATTGTAAGTTGTAAAAAACTTAATTCAAATAAAAACATAGCAGGAACCATTACAAAAGTAGCAAACCGCCCTAACTGAGCTAAACCAATTTTGCCTGCAATGCTGGCGATTTGAAATGCACATATAGATGAAAACAAGATTATATATATTTGCAACAATGGCGAAAACTTAAAATACGTAAAAAATGCAATATTTAATAATATAATAGCGACCATAAAAACCGATATTTTTTCAAACATACTATTTTTATTTGTGGCGCTCTCGCTATTATTTTTATTTTTGAATTCTCGAATAAAGTTCTTAACCAATTTAGGCAAATCAGTAATACCAACCAAAGCACCGCACAATACCATTCCGCTACAAAATGCTAAAACAAATGATACAGAAGAAAGATCTTTAAAAAATAAGTTATTTATAACATCAACAATAAATATTTTTGAACATGCGCCTAAAATTAATGGCACAGTGATTAAACTACCTGTTATATAGCCAATCGCCCAATAAATTGGAAACATCTCTAATTGTATAGCCGGTATGCCAATAATACCCAGCTTAATCGCCGGAATAACATTAATTATTTTTGGAATAAAACTTTTAATCTTCCAAATTCCATCTTGTAATATACAAAATATAAACGTTGTCACAAAACCTACAGCTAAATATAAAGCTTGTGTAAATTTATTTTGTGCGATTAGCATGGTATGCACTAATTGCCCAATAGGAAATGCTAATTGTTGCTCAACAATAAATCTATGCTCAAATAGTTCAGCAATAAAATACCCTAGCAACCCAGCAGATAATGCTAAAAAGCAAATAGTTAAACTAAATTCAATAGGGCTTTGCATAAGATTATTAAAAAATGGCGCATCTAAAAAATACAGCGTTGGAAAAGAAAAACCAAGTGCAGTAGCTAAAATACCGCCAATTGAACTACCAATTACAGTAAGCGCAATATTGTGGTGATTGTTTCTGTAAAATATACTAAATATCATAATTGATATTAATACCACAGTCGGCTGAATCCACGGCCCGATTGGAGTGGCCATTGAGATAAAGCTCATTACACCAGTAGAAAAAAGAACAAGGGTTAAAGTAACTATAAAAGAAAATAAATTCATAGTTAAATATTACTATGAAATATGCTTTTTGCTAGATAATTTAGACTATTTAAAATTATTCATACGTCCTACTCCAGATAGTTATGGTCTTTCCTAAAGCTATTGCAATTTTAGAACCATTTGGGGATAACGCCATAGGCTTACCAGAGGCTTTAAATCTTGCTACTTTTTTACCTGTATCTATATCCCAGATTGAAATAATGTCTTTGCTCAGAAATGCTATTTTTTTACCGTCTAACGACCATGATATAGCTGACAAAGTATCATTTGTGTTCAATTCAAAAGTATGCAATTCATTCCCTTTATCTAATATTTTAACAATATTAATATTATCCTTTACTGAACGAGTAATTTTATTGCCATCCGGAGAACGAAATCCTGGAGGTTTTCTATATGAATCTAATACCTTACCTGTTAAATCTAATTTTACTACATTACCTATAAAATTAGTTACTTCTAAATTAGAACTATTCTGAGACCAGGTAATTTCTATAATTCCAAGGCGAGGTTCATATATACGACTAGTAGTATTAGTATAAAGATCCCATATTGATACACTATCTTTGTAACCCGATACAGCAATTTTTTTTCCATCTGGGGACCATGAAACAATTGAATTGCAACAACCACAATTTAATTCTTTTAATATTTCACCCGTTATAGAATCAAAAATTTTTACTTTATCTGACGACGCAACAATTTTAGTACCATCCGGGGACCAAGAGATTGAAGTAAAATTTCCTTCTTCTGTTATTCTTAATGATTCTTCATATTGGCCTGGCTTAATATAAGAAATGATTTTATCAAATAATACATTAGGGAAACTTACTGATGCTTTAGACGAGCCGGATGCATTTATAAGTTTTAATATTAGTGCTGAATATAAGCTTATTATTAATCTTAGAGTTTTTTTTGCTTCAATTAACTCATTTGCTTTATTATAAAAATATTCTCCTGCGATATTTAAAATATCTAATGCATTTTTAAATTGGTGATCTTCAATTAATTCAATTGCTTTTTTTAGATTATTCTTATTTTTAGTAATATCTTCTTTTAATTTCTCTTTATCATCACCTTGACAATCTATATTCGAATCTTCAAATACATTAAGATCATTTAAAGCAGAATTTATGTGGTTAATTGCTATATCTATCAATTCTTGAATCTCATCAGGCAACTGTATTTTTGAAGCCAAAATAGCATGTTGTTGATCACTTAATTCTTCTGGCGCCTTTTGAGCGCCACTTAATGTAACAAAATGCACAGTCAGAATTAATAATAACAATTTTTTCATTATGCTCCTATAAATCTTAATTTATCTAGTTATTTATAACTGTAACAAATTTAGATAAAAATAAGCAATAGTGGAATTAGTTTTATTAAATGTTGGTTTATTAGTTTAAATAAAGCGTTATTTAGAAATATTACTTTATTTTTTTATCTCCAAAAAAATAGTAAATATGTCCAAGAAAGAATAAGTAAACCATGGAATATCAAAATTAATATACCATGATAATTTTTAAGCTTTTCTATATAAAAAGTATTCATAAAGAATAATAAAAATGCGAGAATCAAGAACATAGTAAAGATATGATCACTTAAAATAAAGTAAGAAACTTTAGGCGACATAGTTTCTATGACAAATCTGTAACCTAAAATAGCCGGTACAACAGAAGCAGATATGCCTAAAATTATATCTTTATTATGGGGATTAAAAGAAAACACAAAAAGCGATAGAAAGAAAACTACGAATAGTGGCAAAAATATTAAAAGAATGTCGCGAAAGCTAGAAGTCACAAAATCCATAGTAAAAATAGCTCTAGGAAATATTGAATTCAACTCAGGATTTGCTTTATTTAAAACAGTTTTGCCATAACCAGTCTCAACATCTTCATTAATTCTTGTCCAACCCGGTGTAAACAAACTATCAGAAAATACAGCTTGGCTCTTATCTATATCAAAATAAAACTTATTAGCATCTAAAAATTTATTATTTAAAACTATAGAAAGCTTATGACTATCAATTGGAAAAAAGTGATAATTTAAATTAGAAGTAAATTTAACCCTAACATCATATCTTACAAATGTGTTTCCATCAGGCATCTCTTGTTTTAGCATGCTGGTTCTATTGGCAATTAACCCATCTTTTAAAATTTCACCTTTGTTAAATGAAAATTTTTCAATTACATCTTGCGATACTTGCTTAGGGTCAAAAACA
Organism: Candidatus Babeliales bacterium; assembly: GCA_031292305.1. Taxonomy (GTDB): domain Bacteria; phylum Babelota; class Babeliae; order Babelales; family JABDEC01; genus JARLHJ01. The sequence continues at coordinate 4,649 of JARLHJ010000021.1, read as the reverse complement.
AACCAAACAATACCTTCAAAAAGGAAATCGTTTTTGGGCATATCAAAATCAATAAAGTTACGTAAAAAAAATCCGGTTTTAATTGGCGTTAAAAGTTGTTTTTGTGCATTTTCGATTTTTAAAATATGTGGGTATGCATCAAAAATTTTATGTGAATCTAAAGCTTTGTAAGTAAGACATATTAACACTATGCATGTAAATGCCATTAAGAAAACTTGTTCTATAGGATGAGAGAATCTATTTAATTTAGCTATTGCGTGTTTCATTATGCTTCCTTTTACAATAATCTATCCGGGTAATTAGAAAAAATACCATCCACCCCTAAATTTTTTAAAAATTCAATATCTTTAAAATCGTTTACAGTATAAACCAAAACTTTAATATTTTGCTCATGTGCTTCTTTTATAAGTTTTTTATTCACCAAACTTTTATCTAGTCCAATAAAATTACAATTATATTCCTGGGCAATTTTTATATAATCTGCAGGCTCCCAAAAAAGCAATTCTGTCTTAATAATATTATTATATTTTTTAAATTCACGAATTTCATTAAATTCAAAAGATGAAACCAGAAAATCGTCGTAAGACCAACCTTTTTTAATATAACCTTCAATTATTAGATTAACTTTTTGCGCAACTCCCAAACCCTTTAATTCAATATTAACTTTACAGCGTTTATTCACCAAATCCAAAACTTCATACAGAGTTGGAATATTTTCACCGTTACCAGCATCTAATTTCTTTAAAGCTTGCAATGTTAAATTAGAGACAAGGCCATATCCATTTGTTGTTCTATCAACTTTATCATCATGAATTACTACAATTTCACCTGATGCACATTGCATTACATCAAATTCAATCATATCTACTTTTAGCTCAATAGCTTTGCTAAAGGATTTAAGTGTATTTTCTGGTTCGTAACCACAAGCACCACGATGACCAATTTTAATTAATCCATGCATGTTAACAACCATCGTTATAATAAATATTATTTTTTTCATAATTTCATTCCTTTTAAAATTCATCTAAAAATTACAATATTATATTATTAAAAAGCAATTGTTTAAATTTTCATAATTGTTATTATTGCACTAATTATTATCAAATTAAAAGGAACATATGAAAATAAGATTTATAATTATAATTTTAATAAGTTCCATTTGCTTAAATAATTCAGCAATCAATTTTAATAAGTTGAAGCAGTGTGCACAAAGATTGCAATCTCTATACTTGAGAAAAAAACCAACTTTACCTAACACGGCTATTTTTAAAACTAATGGATCTTATAGAAATTCTCATAATCAAAAACAACAAAATTATAGTAATCAGCGTAAACCTTATCTTGAAATGTCAGCTGCTTCAATCTATGCAGCTTTCTTAGATGAAAAACTACAAGAACAAAAAAAGAGAGAGTTACAAAAAAAAGAATTATTGAAAAACTATAAAATTATTTCCAAATTTATTAATGAACAAATTACTATATTCAATGATTTTTATCAATCTGACGAGATCCAAATAACAAAAATTACCTTAAAATCAAATTATGGATATGTAGAATTTTTTGATCCTAGTTCAGAAATTTATGACACTCCAGAGGAATTTAAAATTATTGAAACAGATAAGTATAAATTAACAATTTTTATCCAATCGTTAAATGACCATTCTGAAAACGTACCTGAAAAGGAGTGGGAAAAAGTATTAGAAATATTAAAAAGTTATGATGGAGCATTTATTTTAATTACTGATATTATGAATAAAATTAAAGAAATTAATAAGCTGCAACAATAGTGTTTTTAATGTTTTAGTATTCCAATAAAATTTTAACTGAAAAGGAAAGATAAAATGAGATGCAATTCATTAATTTTAGCCAATCTAATTTGCTTAAGTCTACATTCATCCGAAGTTGGTACCTTAATAACACATAACTTAGAAAATCTATCACAGCAAGATTCGCCTAGATATAAAGAAAAGTGTCCATTCTGCAATCCAGAGAAATGCAAAATGACTAAATATAAAGAATCTGAGAATTGCTATGCAATTAAAGATATTAATCCGGTAAGTCCTGGACATGTTTTAATTATACCAAAGCAACATTATAAGCATTGGTTTAAAACACCACCAAATATACTTTTGGAAATGATTAATCTAATGAATGAAGTTAAGGTAGCAATAGATGAAGAATATATTGATACCCAAAGTGATTTACATCAGAACGTTGCAAAATATAGATATGAGGATTTTGATGCTCAACAACCTGCTGGATACACAATTGGTGCAAATTGTGAAACTGCAGGTGGTCAATCAGTTATGCATACTCATTTACATTTCATACCACGCATAGAAGGTGATACAGCAGACCCACAGGGTGGTGTAAGAGGTTGCATCCCAGAAAGACAACATTTATCAGGCAAAAAATAATAACATACTATTGATCCCTAATTATTTATTAGGGATCAATATCTAATCTCTTAGAAATTAAAAAAACTAATCAACTTGTTAAGGCCTTAAAAATCTAAAAGTTGCTTGCCAGATAAGAAATGAATATGGAAATGAAAAACACATTGGCCAGATTCTTTGCCATTATTAGAAACTAATCTAAATGCTCGAGATCCAGATAAATCATGTGACAATTCTTTAGCCATAAGCAACAATTTGCCAGCAAGATTAATCTCAGAATCTTCTAAGTCTTTTATATCAGAAAAATGTTTCTTGGGGATTATAAGATAATGTACCGGTGCTTTTGGATAAAGATCTTTGATCACTATTACATCTTCATTTTCTTTAATTATTGAACTTGGGATTGTTTTATTTATTATTTTGCAGAAAATACAGCTATCTTGCATTTAAAACCTTTAACATAATTAATTTATTTTAAGTTAGTATGATCTGGTAAATTAAATGTGTAAAGATTAAATAAAAGAAAAAGCCGGTTTTTTACACCGGCCTTATTTGATTATAATTTGCTTTTAATTCCCGCTAAAACTTCTTTTTCCACTGATTTAATCAGCTTTGAATTATACGCTAAAAATTGAGTTGGATTAATATGCGTTCTAAGAATCATAAGATATGGATCTAGAATGTCATCTGACACTGATATATCCATTTCTATTTTAAAACTAACCTTATCAAGAGCTCTCAGTCTAGTGAAATTCTGAGGAGTTTTAATTGCATCACTAACTTTTGATATAAACAAATAAAATTTTGTTTTTTCTTCTAAAAATGTCAGTGACTGGAATTTACATGCTAAATCCCTATATAAACTTACTAAATGTTTTTCACGCGCTACTTCTTCTTTTTTTAACTTTATTTCTTCTATTTTTTGTAACGCAATTTGATATTGGGTTTTAGCTACTTCTTTTTCAGCAGCGTTAATTCCATTACATAAAATCAAGAAAGCTGACATAGATAGAAAGCCTAATAACTTTTTCATGCTTTTTTACTCCAAGTTTTATAGAAATTACACATATAATTACTATTAGAATAGCAATTTTGAAGTTTTTGTCAATTTTCTATATAATCCATTGCGTTATAAAATAGCGTTCTTAAAGACAATTTTAAGAAAATCCGTCTACTTATAACCTAACGAATATTTATTAAGACGAAAGTCGGGCGATGTAATTTTTAATACAAACTAATAATAATATAAAAAAATTTAAAAAGATTTAAATTGAAAAGCAGCTGCAGATCAGGGGAAATTTTGGTGCCGGGAGCCGGAATCGAACCGGCAAGATGTTACCATCGCGGGTTTTTGAGACCCGTGCGTCTACCTATTCCGCCATCCCGGCAAAAATAGTGTGAAAATTTATAAAAACAAATTTAAACTATCCGCTAGCAGAAGTCAATTTTTAATAATTTTAATTCTATTTTTTATAAACCCTTGAAATTATTTAAAGGTTTTTGAGACAATATGAATAGAACCTAGATAAGTTTCTAGGTAGTTGTAAAAAAAGGAGAGTCTCATGAAAAAGTTTTTAGCATTATTGTTAACACTTAGCACAGTTGCTAGTATTTCAGCTGGTTGCAACAAAGATTGTAACACAACTGTTAAATGTGAACCAAGACCTAAATGTTCACGTTTAGTGACAAAAGAAGTTTTTGCACCTGCAAGAAAAGTTTGTGAAACAAACTGTCACTATGAGTGTCCAGCAAATTGCACAAGAACTGAAGGTCAAGAGTAATCTTTACTTTCCGTTTAATGTCTTTTACAAGGCCGGTTTTATACCGGCCTTGTGTCTTTTAAGCAAAAGAAGCTAAGTTAAAAATTGGTATATAAATAGCAAAAATTAATAGTGCAATTAAAATTCCCAAAACAATCATAAGTGTAGGTTGAAGTAAATAAAGAATTAAATTAATTAATCTATAAGATTTTTCATAATAAAGATTAGAAATTTGATTAAGTAAATAACCAAGCTTACCAGATTCTTCACCAATCTTTATCATTTCCACAATATCAGTGATTCCTAATTTATCTGAGTAATGTGATAAAGCATTACTTAAAGAGCTTCCCTTATTTACTTTATTTATAACATCAACAAATATTTGCTGAAAATATAAATTTGAAAAGCCGTACAAAGAAACTTCAAGTGCTTTAATTAAGTGGATCCCTGAATTTAATAATAAAGAAGAAGACTGGAAAAAATGAGCTAAATT
>JARLHJ010000020.1 GCA_031292305.1 Candidatus Babeliales bacterium | reverse complement strand
TTATAAAGATGCTATGGCTGCATTTAAGGAACTACTTAAACTTCCTATACAAGTTAAACCAGAAAATCAGGAATTAAATACAATACTCACGCAAAGTCGTATAAGAATCGGAACCATGTATATGGAAGGTCAAGGAACAGAAATAAATCTTGCTGAAGCTGCAAATTATTTAACTCTAGCCTTCAGAAATTTTTATACTGATCAAGATTTAAAAATTGAACTAAGTGAACGTCTTGAGATAATAAAGAAAGAATTACAAAAAATATTAGCCAATCTGGAAATTATTTAATACAAGTAATTATATACAAAAGAACTAGAAACTGATTTACTTAGAGTTTATCATTTTCTACAAAGCAAAAACCAGGAAAAATCATCAAATACTTAATTTTAATATTTTTAATACTTACAACTAATTTTATAAAAGCTGCTGATTTATGCTGTAGTGAATCTAAGCCTAAATCAGAAAATTTAATTTCTGCGATCCAGAATGTTAACAAATGTTATGAAAACCCCGATAAAATAGATTATAAAACAGCAAAAGAATTACTTGAATTTATTTTATCTGATCAGAACCATTATCTTGAAATTGCCGAAGTTTGTGAAATGAAATTTAGATTGGCAAAAATATATCGTTATGGTTTAGATGGAAGTAAACGCAATAAAGAAGCTGCTTGTAAGCCTTACGAAGATGCCTATCGTTTAAAAGAATTTATAGAACATAATAATATGCAAGAATCTTTGGAAATTATTAAAGAAGTCGAAATGGAACTTGCGTGTATTTATTACTTTAATAAAAATAAAATTGATGAACCTAAAATCATGATTCTTTTTAAAAATATACTTAATCGCAAAAAATTACCTGAAACAGAAACAGAGATTCAATTACTTGTTATGGCTCAGTTAAAGCTTGGGATAATAGCTAATAACGATAGTAATAGCAGACGCGCTTATAAATTGCTTAAAAGAGCACTTAATACCAAAAATATTGAAAAAATGCTTCCGGAGATTGAATTAATCAAGTTGCAAAGTTTATTGTCTGTTCTTTGCCACAAAAATAATGATTATCAAAACGCTAAAAAATTCCTTAAAAGAATAATTGCCAATGTTGAAACAGAAGAAAACAAAAAAGAGATTGCACAAGCTTGTTTTTGCCTTGCAATTTTATATTACATGGGTGATAAAACTACCAAAGCACTCCCTAATTACAAAAAAGCCATTCATTTATTAGAAACACTAAAAATAGATCAACTTAATTTGCAAGAGAAAGTTTATAGATTTGAATTACTTAGTAACATGTGTTTAATGGGGGGCTATGGAATTGAACAAGATAAAAAATCAGGCCGAGGATTTTTAATATATGCTCTAAAAACCTTAGATATACCTGAAGATACCAGAGTTAGATTTCAAGCAAAAATCGATAGCATTGATAAAACCGGAATTGAACAAGATAAAAAATCTGATCGTGGATTTTTAATATATAGTTTAAGAACTTTAGATATACCTGAAGATACAATTTGCGCACTTATATAAATAATTTTTAATGAAATACCCTTGTATTATCAAATAAATAAACGTTAATCTAATTAAATAGTTAATATTTATTCATGGGATAAAGAATGCAAACAATTAATTATTATTTAATTTTGTTTTTAGGTTTAGCTTTTTCTACATTCATAAAATCTAGTGAAATGCCCGAAGAAATTACAACTCCCCATTTTCATTATGAATTAGACGATGAAGATACGATCAAAATAACTAAAAAATCAGTTCAGCTTGGTAAAACCTATTATTACGGTAGTTATAAACTTAAACCAAATTATTTACAGGCTACTAAAATACTAGAACCATTAGTGAATAAACTAAACGGTCCTTTAAAAAATGATGTTTTAGAAATGCTTGGTAATATGTTTGCAAGAGGAGGTCATGGACTAGCTAGAAATAAATACAAGGGCTTGGGCTTTTTATATGAATTATTAAATCAAGAAATAAGTAAAAACAAAGAGGCTGAAATTCGAGGAATTATAAACTTCTTCAAAGGTCATCCACAAAATAATTACACGGAATATAATTTATGATAGTTCTACTTTTATTTGCCATGTTAGCAGGCTTAGTAACAGTATTGTCTCCGTGTATTTTACCTGTGTTGCCAATATTGCTTTCAGCAGGAGTGGCAGAAGGTAAACTAAGGCCATTAGGTATAATAATTGGCTTAATTTTAAGTTTTACATTTTTTACGTTAACATTAACTGCAATTGTACATGCAACAGGAATTTCGCCTGATATATTAAGATATATTTCTATTTTTATAATAGGTTTTTTTGGCGCAACTATGTTATTTCCCGCATTTGGCAATAAATTTGCACAATTAACTTCTGGAATAGCAGCACTCGGAAATACAGTACAAGAAAAATCTAATTTTGCAGGAAATGGCTTTACAAGCGGTTTAATTTTAGGCGTGGCATTAGGTTTAATTTGGACACCATGTGCTGGACCAATTTTAGCAACCATTACAACTATAGTTGCTACACATTCTATTAACTTAGACATTCTTTTTATTACTTTAGCTTATAGCTTAGGTGCGGCAATACCAATGCTTTGCATTACTTACGGCGGAAGCAAAATAATTAATTCTACACAATCTATTTCTGGTTACACAGAAACTATAAGAAAAATTTTTGGTGTATTAATGATTCTAGGCGCTCTTGCAATTGCATTCCATTTTGATGTAATTTTACAACAAATTACGTTAAAATATTTTCCTGTAATTAATGTTGAAAGTAATGAAACATTAAAAAAAGAATTAGATAAATTAAGGAGCAATGTGAACCCAAATCTTGCAAGCAATACAGAACCAAATTCAAAAGCTCCAGAATTTACTGGTATAACTGAATGGCTAAATAGCCCTGCCTTAACAATAGATTCATTAAAAGGCAAAGTGTTTTTAGTAGATTTTTGGACATATAGTTGCATAAATTGTGTACGTACTTTGCCATATATTAAAGACTGGTACAATAAATATAAAGATTATGGCTTTACTATAATTGGTGTACATACACCTGAATTTGAATTTGAAAAAAATAAAGATAACATAAAAAATGCAATTAAACGTTTTGAAATAAACTACCCTGTTGCTGTAGACAGTAATTACCAAACATGGCTCGCTTATAATAACAGATATTGGCCTGCTCATTATTTATTTGATAAAAATGGAATAAAACAATATGTTCATTTTGGTGAAGGCGAATATTTAAAAACTGAAAACGCAATAAGAAACCTTCTTGATTTGCCCCCATTACAAGAAAACTTACCATCCAAAACTTTTAGACCAATAACACCTGAAACATACCTTGGTTATGCAAGGGCAAATAGCTATAATGTTTTATTAGAAAAAGATATAGCAAAAATTTATGATTACAAAACTACCCTTGGCAACAATCAAGTTGGTCTAAAAGGCTCTTGGTTAATAAAACCTGAATATATTGAATCACAAGATAACAATGCAATTTTAGAGTTAGATTTTATAGCTTCTAAAGTTTATTTGGTTATGGAATCTAAGACATCCCAAAATATTAATGTGTTACTTGATGACAAACCTTATGGACAAATCCCTGTCAATGAAGCACGTATGTACAATATTATTGATCTTAAGGAAAATTATGGTAGATATAAACTAACATTACAATTTCCTAAAGATGTACTAGCTTATGTATTTACCTTTGGTGGATAAATTTTTAAGAAAAGTATCATGCCCAACCAAAGGCTTGGAAGGACAAGAATATGAAAAAGATAATAATATTCATTTTATTAATATTTGGCATATTGACTGCAGTTGAAAAAGAACACACGAGTAAAACAAAACTTTTAAAATCATCTGCAAATTCATTTCAGGGTTATAGATTACGCACATTGTTAATAACGCTAAAAAACCATACCACTGACGAAATTGAATCAGATAAAATTAAACAGCTAATAATCAATATTATTGACCATGAGTATCAACAAATATTTTTAAATTATTTAAGTTATATTTTTAAAAAAAACAAATTAGATTTAATAAAATTAAAAAATGAAGAAAATTCAAACAATACAGAAGAAATTAGAAATATTAGCACATTTATAAATCATATTAGAGATCTCAGAATAAAAATATCAGAAAAAGATTTACTTAATCAACCGGATTAATATAATCCTAAATTATGAAATTATTTACACTTGCTCTATTTTTTATTTTTTCTATAAATGCGAAACTTAATATACAGTTCACTTTTAACGACTATATGAAGCACAGCTCGTATTTTAAACTTAATTATACCAATACAAATAATAGCTGGAAAATATTAGAAACGAATTTTAATAATCTAAAAAATAATAATACAAAATTACAAAATAAAATTCCCAAAAAAATTCACCAGATTTGGCTTGGATCACAGCTACCTGCGCGGTATAATGAATTAACTGCAAGTTGGAAAAATCACCACCCAGATTGGGAATATAAGCTTTGGACAGACAATGATATAGAAAGCTTTAATTTATACAATAAAGATCTATACGCAAAAACAACTAATTATGGTGAAAAATCTGATATATTAAGATATGAAATTTTATACAGACATGGTGGAATTTATGCTGATTGTGATTTTGAATGTTTAAAACCACATGACGAATTAAGCAATTATTGCGACTTTTATGCAGGCCTTGGTTATGCCCCAGATCCAATAATATTATGTGGATTAATAGGTTCCGTACCAAACCACCCTATTTTAAAAGCATGTATTGAAAATATGAAACGTGACATACAAGGCAAAGAAAGTTTTGACGATATTTTAAAACGTTCAAGTGTCTTTCATTTTACTGATTGTTTTTTTAAACATTATACTCAAAATTCAATTGCATTCCCTGTAACATTCTTTTACCCCTTGCCTGATATTCAACGTGATTCTCACAATATAAAATCTTTTATTAAACCAGAAAGTTTTGCTATACATTATTGGCATCTATCTTGGAACAATGGAAAAATAGGATAATATGTACATAATTAAAAAAGCTATCACATTTTTAAGTTTATTTTTTTGTTTTAATATTTTCTGCCAAACACCAAAAGCAGATTTATTAGCATTTTCTTATGATAGGCCAATTCAACTTTATGCTTTTTTAGAATCTGGAGAAAAATATATTACTGGTTTAAATGAGATTAATATAATATATCGTACAAGCTCACAAGAAATAGAAGCCGCGTACGCAATTGTAAAAGAAAGATTCAAAAAAACAAACTTTTACAAAGAAGAAAATAACTTTAAAGAATTAGTTATTAAACATGCTTTTGCAAGCCCTAGTGATTATATTATTTTTGGGGTAGATGATATTTTTGTTAAAGATTATGTTAATTTACATGATTGCATTAATGCATTACAAAGCGCAAACGCATATGGTTTTTATTTAAGATTAGGCAAAAATATAACCCAATGCTATATGCATAATGACGAAATAACACCGGTCCCGAAATCAACACAAATTGATGAAAACATATTCCAGTGGAGCTTTAATACAGGCATAGGTGATTGGAAATACCCGAATACAGTAGATATGACTTTGTACAAAAAAGAGGATATAAAAAATAATATTTTAAATATTGATTTTAAAAACCCTTCTGATTTAGAAGCACATTGGGCAGCGTGTTCTGATTATAATCTTACAGGATTATACTTTAAAGAATCTAAGATAGTAAACACACCTTTAAACATTGTTCATACTGAAAAATTAAATGAAGACAATAGACATTCAGCCATTTTTTCTACTAAAGATCTTTTAAATATTTTTACTAAAGGCTCAAAAATTGATATAAATGTTTATCATAAGATAAATAATATTGCACCCCATGCTGCAATTGTTCCCAAATTTATAAACAGGAATTTAATGAATAGCACATACAAAAATAAAAATGTTTTAGTTACAGGTGGCGCAGGATTTATAGGTTCACATTTAACTGAAAAACTCGTAGAACTTGGCGCTCAAGTTACAGTACTTGATAATTTATGCACTGGAAATTTAGTAAATTTAATTAATGTTAAAGATAAAATTAAATTTATTAATGGTGATATAGAAAATTTAGAAGATTGCTTAAATGCAACTCAAAATGCTGAGATTATATTTCACCTAGCAGCTTTTATTTCTGTACCGGGGTCTATGGCTAACCCGCAAGCATGTATGAAAACAAATGTGGATGGTACTTTTAATTTGCTAGAAGCTTGTAAAATTAATAATGTAAAACGTTTTGTATTATCGTCATCTTCAGCTGTTTATGGTCAAAAACAGGGAATCTGCAAAGAAACTGATGCATGTAAACCAACATCAGTTTATGGTTATTCAAAATTATTAAATGAAGAATACTGCAAAATGTATTCTAATTTATTTAATCTAAACACAGTATGCTTAAGATACTTTAATGTTTATGGTGAACGCCAAAACCCAAATGCACAATATGCTGCGGTTGTAGCTAAGTTTACTGACAATATGCAACGCAATTTACCTTTAGAAATTTACGGCACAGGTGAGCAAACCCGCGATTTTGTGCATGTAAGCAAAATAGTTGAAGCCAATTTAATGCTAGCTATGCTACCTGAATCTCAAATGACTGGTCAGGCATTTAATATAGCAACTGGCACAAGTATTAATTTGTTACAATTAATTGAACAATTAAAAATTAAGTTCCCAAATTATACTGGGGAAATTTTATTTAAACCGGCACGTTCAGGTGATGTTGAACATACAGCTGCAGATTGTACGCAGTTAAATAAAGCTATTCATAATAATCTTTAATAACTTTTATAATATTAGAACCTGAAGAGAGATCAAAAGCTTTTAAACAATTTTTTTGCATCTCTTTTTCTTGTTCTATAGAAATTTGCCCTAAGATTTCAGGAATATTATTTGCTTTATGTTCATCAACTCTAATCAAACATTTATTCCAATCAAAACCTGGAGGCAAAATATACTCATCCGCCAATAAAACGGGTATTGCACCCGCTTGCAATGATTCCCATAAACGTAATGTCCCATGCCCTGCTCCACGTGGACATAATGAGAATCTTGAACGCGCCAATACATTTTGGTATTCTTCTTTTTGCTTTAGTTTACTATCACCTGATAACTGAAAGTGCCAATCTTGGCGTAATTTTATTATACAATTTGCTGGGTTGTTAATTTTAAACAAATCATTGCGAACACCATGGCTAGATGCACCAATATATGAATAATAAATATCTTTATCTAATGGCCCTGTTCCATTTGGCGCAAAATGCGGGATTGATATAATTTTAACACCCTGATAACTATCATGATGTGCATGTGGCGTAAAAAGAACATTAATACCAATTTTCTTTAATGCTGGAATAATTTTTGTATAATTCCAGTGACCACAAACTGTGAACCCACCTTCTATTTTTACATCATCTAATTTATCTAGTTGCTCTCTGTCTATTAAATAAACCCATGGCACAGCTAAATAATTAGTGCCCGATTTTAAAGGGTTTTCTTTAAGAACATTATATACAATTTGCTCATATGGCACACCTTCATAATTTTCTTGCCACATAGATATAAAATATTCATGCACTTGAAATGCTGAACAATTAAAAAATAAAATAATAATTAAATATTTATACATAATTATTTAGCATTTTCTAATATCGACAGAATATCACCTTTATTATATTTCTTTGCATAGTAAATTGCATTGTAACCAAAATTATTCACATTGCTTGCAATAGCACCTTTAGAGATTAAATATTTTACAGTATCTGTATTTGTAAAAATAACTGCATACATTAATGGCGTCATACCATCAAAATCTGCTCTGTTTACGTCAGCGCCTTTATCAACTAAAAATTCTATAAATGAAGCAATGCCAAATTTAACTGATTGAATTAATGGCGTACGCCCTTTAAAATCAGCCAGGTTAATATCAATCCCAGGAGAAAGGTATTTATCTACACCGTAAATAAAGCTTACAGCAAAGGGGTTATTATAGCGGCCTTTTGCAGGTATAAATTTCGGTGCAGTTAATTGTGCATATTTAGGTTTTTGTTTTTTATAATAATCAGCCATAAAATACATTAATGTTGGATCTGTTTTAAAATCACTTAATGGATTTTCCATATTATATTTATAAAGAATTTTACTTATAAATTTATGCTTATTGCCACACATTTCTAATGATGGAAACATAATTGCACAATCCCAAGTCATCGTTGCAAAAACATCATCAAATACTAAATCTTCTACTTTAATATTTTGAAATACCCATGCATAAAAAGTTCTTAAATGAGTCGCTAAAAATTCATTTCTATAATCTCTATTTTTTTTAACTTCATCAGAATAAGAAGCTGCAAAACCTAATCCGTATTTAATTGGATCGCACTCATATTGACCATAAGTTAACCAAATATTATTATCCTGGTATGTTTCATTTAAATATTTTAAAACATCTTGATCTTTTAACGAATCATCACCATCTAACATTACAACTATTTCTTCAGGATCAGCTAAATTTATCTCTGACCATAAATTACCCATTGCGCCTCTGCGTAATCTATTTTTTCTTAATTTAAATATATCTGAAACATTTTTTTCTTTTATATATTTTTCTACATAGATGGCAGTATCATCCGGTGACCAATCATCTACGTATACTATTCTAAACTTAGATTTATCATAATTCTGTGTTATTGCTGAATCTATATTTTTCTTATAAAAACCTGCATTTTTATAAGAAGGAATTATAATTACAAAGCGCTTATCTTCACCTTTTAAATTTATTAAAAATAACAAACTTAATAATACATATAATTTGTTTATAAACATCCATTCTCCTATTTTATTGCTTTTTATTTTATAAGAATAATACTATTATTTCAAAAGAATTTATAATTAAAGGACATAGCATGAAAACTTTTCTAATATTATGGCTTAATTTATTTATATTTTTCAATGCTTTTTCAAATACACCCAAATATAAAGTGGGCTTATTGGTTATGGCAACTAACCGTTATATAAAATTTGTACCGCCATTAATTGAATCAGCTGAAAAATTCTTTTGCAAAAATCATGATGTAACCTATTTTATATTTACTGATGACAAAACTTTTAAACACGATAAAGCTGTATCAACATTCCAAGAACATTTAAATTGGCCCTTTTCTACTATGATGCGCTATCATACATATCTAAAAAACAAAGATGCATTCCGTAACATGGATTATTTATTTGCAACAGATGCTGACATGCTTTTTGTCGATACCGTAGGTGATGAAATTTTATCTGATAGTGTTGCCACCTTACACCCTGGATACTATGGTTGGAAAAAACATAAACAACCATTGCCGTATGAAACCAATTCAATTTCGACTGCATATATAAACCCTGGAAATAATAACTACTATTTTGCAGGTGGTTTTTATGGTGGAACCACACAAGAAATGTTAAAATTATTACAAACTAATGTTAATAATGTAAATATAGACATGGAAAAAAATCACATTGCCGTATGGCATGATGAAAGTCATAATAATAAGTATTTTAATACTAATCAACCTACAAAAATATTAAATTCAGATTACTGCTTTCCAGAAGATGCTACAAAACCTGAATTAAAAAGTTCATATGAATTAATATTAAATCTAAAGCCCAAATTAGTTGCTTTAGCACGCAGAGCTACTAAAGAAGAAATAGATCTAACTAATGTTATAAATTTAAACACATTAGAAGATGCACACTTGGCTATAGAAAAAAATTCATTGCCTACAAATGCATTAGTTTCTAGCAAATCAGCATCCGTTATTGCTTACCTTTTAAATAACGGCTTTGAAATGGTTCAAAATGGAGATACCGTAATTTTAAAAAGAAGAAGTTAAATAATTTTATCAAAAATTGATTTCCATCTTTTTAACATTTCTTTTGTATGTTTAGCTGCAAAAGTTCTAACATTGTTTTTTAATACTTCAAGGTTTGTATTTAAAGTTTTTTCTTTTAAATCTTGCCAAGAATCGAAATAGACAATGATATCTTTATGATCAGTTGTATACCAATCAGAAAGTTCAAATTGTCTATCTTTAAACAAAAAACTAGAATCTGGGTGCCAATAATTAGGTTGTTGACTTAATGTCATTATAAATTCACGTGAAGGTACAAAATGAACCAAACCATGTTGAATATTTTCAAACAATGCCAAATTAGACCAAGCACCTGGTAAATTTATTATACCTTTAAAACTTTTTATATCTGCTGGACCATTGTATCTTCCACAATAAACAGGAATATCTAATTCTTTACACTTTTTTTGTAAATCCATAAATTCTAAATTATTGTGATATGCAGGAATAAAAAATGTCTCACGTTTTTTTACTGTTTTAGGAATCGCTGAATTTTCAATTTTTCTAAATACACTAATTGGCTTAATTATCAAATTCCTAAAATCAACACCTTTTTTTTGAGCATAATATGATTCAAACTGGGAATGCAACCGAACAAGCCAGACCTCGATTGGGCGAAAGGTTTTCCAGAACATTTTTTGTCGATACTCAACCCCCAAGCCGTGGGCGGACTCTGTCGTCAGTTGGGGGTCCGG
>JARLHJ010000019.1 GCA_031292305.1 Candidatus Babeliales bacterium | reverse complement strand
TTTTCTAAATTTTCAAATTTATCAAATAATATTAAGGCATTGGCTAATAACCCTAAAGTAATTTTAGAAATTTCATTTTCTTCAAAATCATAGGAATAATCAACTTGATCACCTACTCTTTGATAATTTATTTTTGCTTTAATTAAAGGGATCTGTAAAGCAATTTTTAATGGGACTTTGAATGTAGTACCTTCAGAACTTATGAAATTAAAAGTTTTTTTAATAGATGAACTTATTGAGCCTAAATCTTTTTCATCTTCATCCAAACTTTTTGATTCATCTGCACAATAATTTATTGAAGGCGAAAAAAACATTACTAAAATAAAAATATTTTTTAACATCTTCACTTTCATTAAATTATTAAAAACTACTTTAACATAGTTAATTTAGATCTAGCTTTCTTTCCAACGGATCAGTAGAACAGGTTTTTTTGCCAAAAAATTCGTCATTTGACGTCAACTCACATTGATTTCTATTATTACATAAATAATTTCCACCAAAGCCACGACAATCTCTATCATTATCGCAGTCAAAGCCTGAAATATTAAAAATTCCGGAAACCAAGATTAAAATATAGAATACATTTATCTTCTTCATAATTACCCTTTCTTTTTTTATAAACCTAACAAAAAATAAACACAAATAGCAATACTAAATGCTCGACGTCATAGTAATTAGCCAGAGAAACCAGTTATTTAAGCTCTATTTATTTAATATCAAATTAAAAAGCCTTGATTTTCAAAAGATAATTTTGTTACAATCGGAAATAATTAGTATGTTTGGCCGAAAAAAGGAGTTCAAAATGGCAGAAAAGAAAAAACAACCGGGTTTTTATGAGAGATCTGGCGAACAAGACAACACAAAAAAAGCTACTGAAAATAAAGTCAAAGAAGTTCATGGTGGCGAAAACTGTAAGAAATGCAGCAAATTTGAAAATAAATCTAAAGATAATTGTAAATGCTCTTCACGCTACAGCGAAGCAAGAAAAAACAAACAATTATAAATTTATAATTTAAAAGGAGTTTAACATGGCAAAAGAAGATAGAAAATATGGCCATGAGGCTATTAATAAAAAAAATGATTCGCAAAAAAGAAAATTATCAGAAGAAAAAGAATTTGATGGCCCGCTAGATAAAGGAGTCGCTGATTACTTTATAGAACAGGACGCAAGACATGGTGATGGTAAAGGCGAAAATAAAGAACGTTATGAAAAACGCGATAAAGATGCGGAACAAAAAGAACGTCGTGAAGAATATGCAGATAAATTAGAAGAAAAAGAAAAGCATAGTCGTAAGTTTTAATTAAGAAAGGGATTACATGGTTACTCACAGAAAAACAAAAGAATCACCTAAAGCAAAAGAAAAAATAGAAAAAGTAATGCATGAATACAAAGAAGGCGAATTACACTCAGGTTCAAAAAACGGACCAGAAGTGACCAACAAAAGACAAGCTATTGCAATTGCCTTATCAGAAGCTAGAAAATCAGGCGCTCACGTCCCAAAAAAGAGATCTAAGTAGCTCTGGATGGGCAATATAAAATAAAATTATAAATAATTTTGAAAAACTCTTGCTTTTTTATTTTAAAGTTTGTTACAGTTAGAATTGATAGTAGTAATATGTGTTAACGCAAAGAAAAAGGAGATACTATGTCAGAGAATAAAAAACAAGGTTTTGAACACGGTTCAAAACAAGGTCAAGAAGGTCATAATAAAGGTCGTGAAGCTGAAAATAATTCAGGTCGTCATTCTGGACAAGGTTCAGACAGAACTGAAAATGTTTCTTCAGGCCGTCCATCTGAAAATAATAAATCAGGTTCAAACTCTTCTCGTCCTGCAGACCGTAGCAGAAATGCTTCTTCAGGCGAAGATACTGAAACTGAAGATACAAGAAATAACAAAGGCAATCACTCTAAGTAATTGCTTTTAGATAATTTAGTTGACCACTTATTTCTAAGTGGTCAGCTGTTTTTTAACTATGCTCGGAATTTCAATCTGCAGGTTGGGCAATTTGCCTTTTTTTTATCACGAGCCAGAAACCATTGTCTTAAACAAGCCTTATGAAATATGTGTTGGCATGGGGTTAAATATAAATCTTTAAAAGCGTTCTCATTTTTAACACCATTTTCATCTTCTTCGCCCTCATCTAAACAAATTCGACAAAACTGATCTTGTGTCGGATTGCTTAATTTATTAAGTATTACTCCATGCAATTCTTCATGGCCTGGATTTAAATTTAAGGACCTTCTTCTAATTATACTTAATGGCATTTCATCTTCAGCTTCATCTTGTGCAAGTGCTTGAGCACGTTCTTCTACTATTAGCTCACGTAATACTTCTTCTTCAACTGGATAATTATAAACGTCTAAGTAATTAACATGTTTATATTTTCTTCTGTAGTATTCATAAGAATGATTTTCAATAGGATTACCATTAACTATTAATCTTTGTAATTTTTTCAAATATTTGAGTATGTATAACAATACTTGTTCACTTAAATTATTATCTTCAACATTTAATTCTTGCAATGCTTTTAATCCAATTAACGGAGTTAAATCTTGTATTGCATTAGAAGCTAAATCAATTACTTTAATATTATATTTAGAAAGCGTAGATAAGGGGTTTATAGATTTTAATTTATTATCACTCAAAATTAATTTTTGCACTGATTCAATATCAGGATACGCATCAATACCACGCAAATCTGATAAATTTAAATTAGATAAATCTAAAATATTATCTACAACTTCAGGAGCGGTTCCAGAATGTAGCAACTGACTTACAGACTTTGTATAAATTATGCTAGGCACAGATAAGATAAAAAACAAGCTTACACACATTAATGATTTTTTCATAATGACCCCAATGTAGATTTATAGTTATATCTAATCGGTAAGGATAGTAGTTTAAAAATATTAGTCTAGAAATTTATTAATTAATGTCTGTAACAACAGTATTCAGATTTTCTAATGCACCACAAACTAAATTCAGTGATACCAAATCAATTTGATTGTTTTCTAAATATAGCTCTTCCAGCATAACTAATTCCCGCAAAGGTGATATATCTATTAAATTGTTATTTGCTAGGTCCAATATTTTTAGTGCAGGCTCAGCAATCATTAAACTTTTACGCCTTCTAGGGCTTAATAATTTATTGAACTCACAATTTGCAACATCTTTAAACAAACAACATACCAATGGTTTCAAACAAGTTAAATTGTTATGACTAAGATTTAATTTTTTCACATTATGAATGCCAGGATAAAGCTCAATCCCTTCTATGCTAGTCAAACCCAACCTAGATAAATTTAGTTCAGCGTCAACCACACAAGGCTTTTCGCAACTCTTCATTAAGTGCCTTAATGTAATTGAATTATTTAAACAGAAATACATATTGAATAATAATAATAATAATATGGCAAAATTTTTATGTATTTTCATTTAGCCTTAGCCCTTGAAACTTTTTTTGCACGAACAACTGGTTTTTTAACAACTTTTTTTGCTTTCGCAACTGGCTTTTTATTTTTTAAGCTTGCCTGCAAGGCCCCAACCAATGAATGCTCTACAACTTTTGGTGTAGCAACTTTTGAAGTTGTAGCTATATGCACACCCTTTGCAAACTGCTTAATCTTTTTAACTAATTCTTGTTCAAAAGAATCTTTAAACTTACTCATATCAAATTTTTTTACAGACAACTTTTGCACCAATTGCCCTGCCAATTTTAATTCTTCAGGCAAGGTTTTAAATACTTGTAATTCTTCAATTTTTAACACCTGTTTAACTTCATATTCGTAATGTAAAGTAGTTAACAGCAAACTATTTCTAAATGATTGAATTGCACAGACATATTCTTTATCACGCATTACAAATTGACCAATAGCTATTTTATCTAATTTTTCTAAAATTTTTGCAAATAAAAAGAATGCCTTATCTGTTACCTTAGCTGGCGCAATGTAATAATGTTGATCAAAGTAAATAGGCTCTAACGCTTTTGAATCAATAAATTCAATAATATTTATATAATCAGTTTTTTGCGGCTTTAATTTGTCTAAATTTTCTTTTGTCACAATAAAATAAGTTCCATCTTCTAATTTTAAACCTTTAACGATATTGTTCCAATCGACCTCTTCATTGCATTTATCACACCAACGCTCATAAGTAATTGCCCCATGGCATTTTGAATGCAACAATTTAAAACCAAAAGAATGTGATTTAATTGCAGTGTATAATTCTATATTTATATTTACAAGCCCAAAAGATAAAGAACCTTTCCATACGGATAACGATCTCATCAATACTCCTTAATTTGTTTTTTATTATTGTATAAAAAACATTAAATAGATATCAATAGTAATTAAATTATATAATTATAAAAACATAAATTATTAGATTTTTGTAAAAAACTAACTTATGATACTCTATATTTTATAAAAATTAAGGTTTAATCATGAATAAAAAATTAATAATTTTAATCTTCGTATCTATTTCGTTAAAATGCTTTAGTTCTGAATATGTTGTTGTTCAAAAAGGTTATACAAAAACATTATCCCAAAACTTAGAAAATAAAAACCACAAAACCAATAGCATCTCCTGGAAAACCGATGGAAAAACAATAAAATTGGACAGCAATACATATAGCAATGGAACATATTCTGCATGTATTAGAAACAATAGAAAAAGTATAGTCTTTGAAAATTCAGACGATTACTCCATACCTCAACTTGATTTTGAGTCAGAAATAACATGTTTTAGTTGGTCCAATGAAAAAAACAAATTTGCGATTGCATTGGGTAACATTATAAAGATATATGAATTAAAATTAGAATCGTCACAACCTGTTGCTACTTCTTTTTATTATCGTTATTCCCCTCAAAAATACATAAATAAATATTCTGTACAAGAAATAACAACTCTAGAATCTAAAGATCATCAAGGCTATATCTATCAAATAAGATGGGATGAATCAACGTTAATTTCTTGTTCTTATAATGGATATATTAAAGTATGGGATCTTAATGAAGAATTTGAAACAAAATCAATTCACTGGCCATTTGCTAGACCAACATCAATATCTTGCTCATATGATGGGAAAAAAATTGCATTATCACATAATTCAGAACTATATATTTGCGATGTTGAAAATGTAAAATCTTTAGAAAAATTTAAGTTTGATGACAATATTATCATGTCAACATACTGGTCACCTGATAACTCTAAACTAGCAGTTATTATCTATAATACTGATCTATTAATATGTGATCTAACAACATACCCATCAAGTTTACATATCTTAGAAAATGAGCGTATGCCTATAACAGGATCTTGGTCACCCGAAGGTTCTAGATTCGCATATAAAACGAATGCTAATACAATAGAAGTTTACCAATCAAATAATTAATTATTTAATATCACTAATTACAGGTAAATGGTCACTAGCAGCAGTAAAGTAAATATATGACCCAACGTTCTTTAAGTCTTTAAACTTAGAGAAAATATAATCAATTGCGCCACCATGTAAATTTGTAAATACAGGCACGTTCACTTTAGCATTGCTAAAATTGTCTTTAAACCCTGCTTTAATTAATGTAGTTAATGCAGTGCCAGTTTTTGCAGAATTAAAATCTCCGGCAATAATTACATTCTTGTTTTTATCTTGGTTTTTAATACGCCATAACAACTCTTTAATTTCACCAATTCTAATATTTTCATCATGTGGTGAATTTTTTGGGCTACGCTTTGGAACCTGTGAATAAATCGCTAAATGCGTACCATAAATTACTAAATTCTTTTTTCCAAATTTAGATAAATCTAATTCCACTTCTATATAGGATCTTAATTTCTTACTTTTAATTAAGCTATTGTTTTTAAAATAATTTATCTGTTTTTTCTTAAATGGATATTTAGACAATATCATATTTCCAAAATGCTTTGAGCTATCTATTGGCGCAAAAACTCTATACTTATAACCTAGTTTATTTAAATACCAAATTATTTTGTCTTTATCATAAACCTCCTGCAATACTAAGACATCTGCATTAATGTTCTTTAAAACATAATAAATGCTTTTTCCAGTTTTTTTATTAAGTGCATTTTTAAATCCATGCACATTATAAGTCACAACGCGTAAAGATTTTTTATTAGTTTTGGGAATTTTATTATTAAGTGGCTTTAAACCTTTTATTAACCCTTCAAATGTCTTATCAGTAAAAAAACCAGCTTTTTGTGCATTCGCCACAAATTGTGTTTTAAAATTTATATTTGTAGCAGCATCAAACTGCCCCACAAATAACATTATCAAAATAATTAACATTCTTTTATTTAACATAACACCCCCGTAAACCATAATTCTCTGTGAAATAATTCCATTGTTTTAAGCATAGCATATATAGATTCCAAAAGTCAATAATAGTTTCAGGTTGTAATTATTAAGATTTAAAGGCATTAATATTTGTAATTTTTTAATTAATTATTTAATATCGACCTATTAATAATTAATAAAGGAAAAGCATGAAAAGATATTTTAATTTAATGGGTCTCATAATAATTATCTCAGGTTGCTCAAGACAATTAACACCAACCCAAAGCAAGTATACTAAAATAAATTCAACACAATTCATAGAAGAAACATACAAAGACAAAGACGGTGTAATAACAGACGATGAAAGACAAGAAATTACAGATAAAGGCTGCGCGCCAGTATACGGGGAAATATTACACGCTTCTTTAAAAACATTATTAGATGATTTAAGCATAACAACAAGCGACGTCTTTTATGACCTTGGCTCTGGGATAGGGAAAGTAACAATTCAAGCTTATTTAGATTACCCATTTAAAAAAGTAGTTGGCATTGAATTATCCCCAACAAGATGCAAACATGCTTTTGATGCAAAAAAAATTGATAACAATACATTAATTTCCCGATTTGCTTTTGATGGTGAAAAATTAAAATTGTTAGATGAACAAGAAATTATATTATCTGATAAAGATTTAGTTATTTCTGAC
>JARLHJ010000018.1 GCA_031292305.1 Candidatus Babeliales bacterium | reverse complement strand
GCCGTAGGCCTAAATTAAAAAATATAGGCAATATTCCAATAAATGTATTTATTAGTGCCAAAAGCCCATATTCGGTTGGAGATAAAAAAGTAATTGAAGAAAGTGCAATTATAGCCGTAATGCAGCGTAAAATAATTGCACCGAGTGAATAAGTAAAAAAGTTGGCAATTAATTGTTTTAACATAATTTTTTTAATTTAAAGGTTTAATTTATAACATAAATGTAACATTTTTTTTAAATATTGATTTTTAAATTTAGAATAGGGCATTATTGAATTAAATTTAACAAGAGGGGAATTCAATGTCTTTAAGGCTTTTATTAAAACATAATCAGGTTATTGTGTCATGTGTTTTGTTTTTATATATAAGTACAATTTCAAGCGAACAAAGACCCGTTTTTTTTACAAGTATTCCTAAAGCAGGAACCCATTTAATTGGAAAATGTCTTTCATTGTTAACAGGCAAAGAGCAAAAAAATAACATGGATGGATTTGAAGGTGGCGGTAGAGCATATTTCGACAAAATTCACGCCTTTCAAGATAAATTAATATTTCATAAACATCTTGTATGCAATGAACATGCTTTAAATTTTGTAAAAGAAGGCAATTTTATAACTTTTTTTACTCTTAGAGACCCTAGAGATCAATTAGTTTCTTTGGCTTATTGGATGAAAAAATACCCTAAAGCTTTTGCTGAAACCTCAAGCTTAGGAATTAATCAACTTATAACTTATTTAGTTAATAAAAAAGGACATTTTATATATTATTATGATGCATATATCGGGTGGATTAAACAACCAGATGTTTGTACTATAAAATTTGAAGATCTGGTAGGCCCACAAGGTGGTGGAACTTCAAAAAAACAAATCGCTGAAATTTCTAAAATCGCCCGCCATTTAAATTTAAAAATTACTAATGCAGATGTGATTCGAGTTGTGAACAATCTTTGGGGGAAAACAGGAACCTTTAGATCAGGAAAAATAGGATCCTGGAAAACTAATTTTACACAAAAGCAAAAAAATACTTTTAAGAAAAACTTTGGCCAATTACTGATAGATTTAGGCTATGAAAAAGATTTAAATTGGTAAATTTGTAGTATGAATTACAAAACAAAAATAGCCCTGTTTTTTATTTTTGGAAATATATTTTTAAATAATTTATCTCAGGGCTTTATTTTGTTTACAAGTTTGTATAATGAGACAAATTTAGATCGTATTTGTGAATATATAATTTGTTTAGAAGCCAATCTTAAAAACAAAATGATTAAAAAAATTCACATATTGTATGATAAATCTAAAGATGATGATAAATGTTTGTTACACGCTTATTTAAAGCAAAAAAAAGTAATAATAAACTATATTAGCAAGCGACCAACATATGAAGAAATTTTTAATCTATCTAATTCTATTTACCCAAAATCAAGAATAATAATCTCAAATGCAGATATATATTTTGATGAAAGCTTAAATCTATTATCAAACTATAGCCTAAAAAATAAGTTTATGGGGTTAACTAGATGGGATGTTAAAAAAGGTGGAGCGACAAAGTTGTATCGCAATTTGTCGCAAGATAGTTGGATTTATAAAACTCCGATAAAAAATTTTAAAAGCGATTTTGAATTGGGTGTGTTGGGCTGTGAAAATGCGCTTATAGAGCAGGTTCTAAAAAATAAATTTAAAGCTGAAAATCCCTGCTTTTCCATTATAACTTATCATTTACATTTATCTGGAATAAGAAATTATGACAAGCAGTTTTATATAAAAACCGGTCCGGAGTACATTCCATTAAATCATTCTAGCTTAGGACAAAGAAAGTTGGAGCGAATTAACACTTCTAAATTGAAATGGTTAGCTTATGAATACGCAAAGAGTAAAAATTTAAAAATGCTCGCAAATTTAATGTTAGATGTAATTAATTCGATTGATTAAAATAATTAATCAAAGGGAAATATGAATACGCCCATCATAAAAATAATATTTACCCTGGTAATTTTAAACACGGTTTTTTCAGATTTAATCATTCCTGAAGATAATAGATTTGTTCTTTTAACCAGTTTGTATAATGAAACGAATTTAGATCGAATTTCTGAATATATAATTTGCTTAGAAGCAAATCTTAGAAATAAAATGATAAAAAAGATTCATGTAATGTATGATAATTCAAAAGACGATGACGAGTGTATATTATTTAATTATTTGATGAAGAGAAAAGTAATAATAAAGCCTATAAATAAAAGACCTACTTATGAAGATTGCTTTAACTTATCAAATTTACTCTATCCGAATTCCAAAATTATTATTAGCAATGCAGATATTTATTTTGATGAAACATTAAATCTATTATCAAATTATAATTTGACCAATATTTTTATTGGTTTAACAAGATGGAACATTAATATAAATGAAACTCCAACATTGTATCACAAATTATCACAAGATAGTTGGATTTTCTGCACACCAATAAAAAAATTCAAAAGTGATTTTGAATTAGGGGTTTTAGGTTGCGATAATGCTCTTATAGATCATGTAAAAAGCAATAATTTTATAACAATTAATCCATGTCTTTCTATAAAAACATATCATTTGCAATTGTCTGGGATAAGAAATTATTCTAAAGAGCATACTATAAAATGCCGGCCAGGTTATAACCCATTAGATCATAGTTATTTATATAAAAGAAGTCTTGAGCAAGACATAAATACCCTAAATAAAGGCATAGAGTTATACAACAAATACAAAGCTTATAGTTTGGAATGGCAAGCTTATAATTATGCAATAAAAAATGATTTAAAAGAAATGGCAGATTTAATACTCACTTTAATTAAACCTATTACATAAATCATTAACTTTATTTTTAATTACTTCAATTTTTTGAATATTATCCTTATTTTCTAATGTCTCATGAATTAAATAAACAATTTCTTCACATTCTTTTTCTTTAAAACCACGAGTAGTTATAGCAGGTGTGCCAATCCGAATTCCACTTGTAATAGTAGGTTTTTCAGGATCAAATGGAATAGCATTTTTATTAACATAAATACCTACTTTTTCCAGAATTTCAGTAACAACTTTTCCAGTCAATTTTTTTGATCTTAAATCAACCATAAAAAGATGATTATCAGTACCGCCAGAAACTATTCTATAGCCTAATTGTGTAAATGTTTGTGCCATATGCTGGGCATTTTTTATAACCTGTTTTTGATATTCAATAAAACTTGGTTGCATTGCTAATTTAAATGCCACTGCTTTTGCAGCAATAATGTGCATAAATGGGCCGCCTTGCATTCCCGGGAAAACCGCCTTATCAATCTTGCTCGCATGTTCTGCTTTACTCATAATTAAGCCACTACGCGGACCGCGTAAAGTTTTATGGGTAGTACTAGTGATTATGTCTGCATGTTCTGCAGGATTAGGATGTAGACCTGCAGCTATTAAGCCTGCAATATGTGCAATATCGCACATTAAATAAGCACCTGTTAATTTTGCAATGCGAGCAAATTTAAAAAAGTCGATTGTTCTTGAATATGCTGAAGCGCCAGCAATAATTATTTTTGGTTTAAAGTCGTAAGCCAATTCTTCTAATAAATCATAATTAATTTGTTCAGTTTCTGGATCTACTCCATAAGAAACTGATTTATATACTTTCCCTGAAAAATTTACGTTATGCCCATGCGTTAAATGTCCACCTTGGGCTAATTGCATTCCCATAATAGTGTCACCAGGTTCTAACAATGCAAAATATGCAGCCATATTGGCCTGTGATCCCGCATGAGGTTGCACATTAGCATGTTCGACATTAAATAATTCTTTGCAGCGATCAATTGCTAATTGCTCTATTTCATCTACAAATTGACAGCCAGCATAGTATCGCTTACCAGGATACCCTTCAGCGTATTTATTAGTTAAAATTGACCCCGTAGCTTCTAATACCGAATCATCGACATAGTTTTCCGAAGCTATTAGGTTTATTTCTGTCTTTTGGCGTATTTTTTCTTTATTTATTAATTCAAAAATTTGATTGTCTATGTTACTTAATTTCATTGAGTCCCGATCTTGGTGAGTGATTTTGAAAAAATCGTATCGAACCATAGGATATTCTCTTTTGGACATAGAATCAAATCAAGAATTGGGGTGAAAGAAAGGGTGAAAAATTAAAAATTAGCTTTCTATTGCTTTTTTTATGCCTTTATTTAAACTTATTACTATAATCAGATTACCTTAGGAGCATATCCGTGATTGCAGCATCAGAATTCAGAAAAGGCTCAAAGTTTTTATATAAAGATCAGCCATACGTAGTTGCAGAATTTCAGCATGTTAAACCAGGAAAAGGTGGGGCTTTTGTTCGCACCAAAATGAAAAACATGATTTCCGGATTAATGCATGAAGAAACATTTAGAACAGAAGAAAAATTCCCAACTCCAGATTTAGAATATAAGAAAATGCAATTTTTATATTCAGAAGATGATAATTATTATTTCATGGATCAAGAAAATTACGAACAAGAGTTTTTTAACAAAAAAGAGCTAGGCGAAGTTATAAACTATTTAAGAGAACAAGAAGTTTATAATGTTATGTTCTTTGAAGCTAAACCAATCGAGATTACTCCTCCTACATTTATGGAATTAAAAGTTACAGAAACAGTTCCTGGTATAAGAGGCGATACTGCTCAAGGTTCAGTAACAAAACCAGCTACGCTAGAATCTGGACTTGTGTTAAATATTCCTTTATTTGTAAACGAAGGTGATTTAATTAAAGTTGATACTAGAGATGGTAGTTATATTGAGCGTGTAAAGAAATAATATTATCGCTGTTGCTCAGATTTTTATAAACCAAATCCATAGGGGGTTTGGTAATTCAAATTCTAAACATTAAAAGTTAAAATCATGATAGATGAAACAACTGATCCATTAGATATGCAACAGAACGACCAAGAAGATAATATAGTTGATGAGAAATTTACTTATGCGAAATTATCACGTCGTGATATTCGCTCAGTAATGTTTCACTTGCTTTATGCTTTAGAATCTAATGACTATAATGTATCGATTGATTCTGTGGTGGATGATTTTAATAGAGGTTTTGATTTAGATATTCCATTAGATAGTGAACCAGCACAAGTTGTTGAAAAAATTGCTTTGGTTCGTACTCAGCTTGATAGTATTATACAAAGGTTTCTAGTAAATTGGCGCTTAGAGCGATTAGGAGTTTGTACAAAACTAGTTTTATACCTAGGAATTTGGGAACTTTTAACTTTAGATACACCATCTACTATTGTAATTAACGAAGCTGTTGAACTTGCTAAGGGTTTTTCTGAGTTAGATGCTTATAAATTTGTAAATGGCGTGTTAGATGAAGCATCTAAACGTATAGAAGAATTAAAGCCTGAAATTCAATAAAAAATTAAATATTTTTAGGTGAGGCGTTTGTTTTTATAAATATTATCGACGCCTAATCTAATAATAAAATCGAAGCCTTTTGTTTTTAAAAATTCTGTAATGCTAGTATCGTTGAAATTATCTTCTACTGTAATAATATCTATAAGAATTTTTTCAAAATCTATAGTTTTTATTATATCAAGTTCAGATCCTTCAGTATCTATACTTAAAAAATCAATATGTGAAATTTCATATTCTTTGCATATATTATTAAATTGACGACAATAAATCTTTGTTTCTTTGACTATACAATTATGAATTTTTTGCCAAAAATTAACTAATTCATCTTTATGTCTTTGATCATAAGTGTCAATTAAACCACTCCATCCAAGATTTTTTTCACCAGGAAGCTGAGTCTCTATAAAAGAAGCATATCCATCGATTTTCCATACAGCGCAATTCAAATTTATTGATTTTCTATTTTTGATTAATTGTTTAAATAAATATTCCACTGGCTCAATACAAATTCCTTTCCAGTTTAAATATTTTTCAAAAAAATAGGTGTTGCTATTAGTAATTCCGTCTGAGCCACCCATTTCTATAAATATTCCATTTTTTTTATTCTTAAAATGTTCAAAAACATATCTATCTTGTCCAAATTGACTAAAAAAATTATAATCTAGAGACGAAATATTAAAAATTAATATTAAAAAAATCAAACAAAAGTAGCTCATTTGGACTCCGCATAATTATTCAATTTTAAAAATATATAATTATGGTGTTGGTGGAAAAAATAAATGCTTAACTAAAGATGCTACTAATAAAATTACACAAATTGGGAAAAGAACTTTAAATAATATTAAAATACTTGAGCCTGCTAAAAAGCCCCCAAAAGATAATCCGCCTGTTAAAAGTGATAGTAAAAGAAATAAGAAAATTAAACCTCTCATAAACAACTCCTTTTTTTAAACTATATTAATAAGTATATAAAAACCAAAATTACAAAATCAACAAATTTTAATTATTGCATTAGGATTAAGCTTTTTGTTAATATTTAAAGTAAGGTTATTAAAATATAGGGATATAAGATGTATAGAAAACCAGCTTTTTGGATTGTTGTTGTAATGATTATATCAATAATTTATCTTGGATTTTTATTGTCATAGTTTTAAAAAATTATAAAAAACTAAAAGCTTAAGTTTTTTATCTAGTATTTACTTTAAAATAACTATCTTAGCTTTCGATTTATAGTCCACATATTAACTTTCACCCCCATAAAAAATGTTGAACTATCGTATTTTTTCATATATTTAATTCAATCTGTATCTTTTTTTGATTTAAATGTGTTAATCTATACATATAATATAAACAAAAAAAGGGAGAATATTATGAGAATAAAGAATCTATTGTTAATTTCAGCATTTATACTGACGTCTAGTAATCTTGTAGGTTTAACAAATCCAAATGATGTATCTGATAAAATTCAAGGTAAAACTTCTATAGTAGTTACAAATGATAATCTAGGGGGGGATCCGGTACCTGGTGTAGGTAAAGTATTAGTATTATTAGGGTCTGATGGAAGTAAAATTTCTAGCACAAAAGAAGGCGATACTGCGACAATTCCTTCAAACTTTACTAAAGCTTTATATGGTACTGCAGATAAAATCCAAGCCTTTGTAAAACTTCCTAATCCAAATGATGTATCTGATAAAATTCAAGGTAAAACTTCTATAGTAGTGACCAATGATAATCTAGGGGGGGATCCAGCACCGTGGGTAGTTAAAGTATTGGTATTATTGGGAGCTGATGGAAATCAAATTTCTAGTACAAAAGAAGGTGATACTGCGACAATTCCTTCAAATTTTGCTAAAGCTTTATATGGTACTGCTGATAAAATGCCAGCAACAGCGGCTATTAAAGTACCTTCAACTGTCGATAAAACAACAGTAATTGCCACACCAGTAGTTCAACCTGTTGGACCATCAACTACAGGAACAGTTAAATTTACTAATGGAACTGGCGATACAATTCAGATTAATAAACTTATAAATTGTACAAGCTCTACTGCTTTTCCATTAAAAATTGCAGGCAATCAAACTCAGACTGTACCAATAACCTGCACAGGCAATTTTGGTTTTAATTACAGCAATACAGGTGGTGGTCATCAGATTTCTGATAATAACACTGATTTCCCAACAGTAGCGCCATATTATACTCCTGTAAATGGAGACAATTTAGAAGTTCAATTCAATTGGGATGGTAATGGAAATGTAAGTTTATTTAAAAATCAAAGTGGGAATAATTGGAAGACAACGCATACATTAGAATGTGATGGCTATCCTTGGCCAAGTTATCAAAATACTTGCGCTACTACTAATTCGGTGCCAGCGGCAGCAATTGCACCCGCAGCGACACCAGTAGTTCAGCCCGTAGCTCCAGTAGTTCCACAAGCGTCACCAGCAGATCAAGCGGCGGCTCAAGCGGTGCAGGATGCAGCGAATGCAAAAGCAGCTAGTGATAAAGCAGCAGCAGAAGCACAAATAGCAACAGATGCAGCAGTAGCAAGAGCAAATGCAGCAGCAGATAAAGCAGCAACAGATGCAGCAGCAGCATATAATAAACCAGCGGCAACTCCGTTGGCAGCTCCAATTGTGGCAGCACAAAAACCTGTAGTAGCTCCAGCACCAAAACCTGTAGTAGCTCCAGCACCAAAACCTGTAGTAGCTCCAGCACCAAAGCCAGTGGCGGCAGCACCAAAACCAGTGGCAGCGGCTCCAAAAAACTGTTATATAGTTGGAAATAATGTAACTACACAATTGGGCTTAAATACAGCAGCTTTATGTAGTGCATCTAATATAACTGCAGTATATGATGCTAAGGCTAAAAGTTGCAATTTAAAGTTAAAAAATAAGCCTACTATACCAGTTGCATTACCAATAACTAGTGCTCAATGTAAGATCGCGAGCATAGCTCAATGGAAATAATTAAACAGCAATAAATAAAAAAAAGGAATCACTTTAATTCAAAGTGATTCCTTTTTAGTTTCATATGAATAAAACTGATCTAATTACTTAATATTTGGAAAAAAGAATTTAACTTCATTTTTTGCATTTTCAACAGAATCAGATCCATGAGTTGCATTGCGTTGAATGCTTGTGCCAAACAATTTGCGTATAGTATTAGAGTCAGCGTTTTCAGGGTTAGTTGCACCCATTAAGTTGCGCCAGTCTGCAACCGCATTTTCTTTAGATAACGCAATAACAACAACAGGTCCTTCAGTCATAAATTTAACTAAATCATTATAGAATGGACGATCTTTGTGTACTGCATAAAATTGTTCAGCTTTTTCTTTATTAAGAGTTATTTTTTCTAAGCCTACAATGTCAAATCCAGTTTGCTCGATAATATCAATAATCTTGCCTGTGTTTTTTGCTGCTACAGCATCAGGCTTAATTATTGCTAAAGTTAATTCTTGCTCTCTTTTAAATATATTAAAAGTTTTCATTTTTTTGTATGCAAATACAGAAGCAATAGATGCAATTATAACTAAAGCAACTAAGAACATTTTTTTATTGTTACATTTGTGGGAATTCATTTATAATCTCCGAAATTAAATTGTTTTATTAAATACATAAATATTAACGCAGAAAAAGCGCAGCACCTTAATTTTAAAGTACTGCGCTTTTAATTTTTTAAACTACAATTATTCTAATTCTAGTTCGATATCATCTTCTTCATCCATATATGGGAAAAAGAATTCAATTTCAGCTTCTGCATTTTCTTCAGAATCTGAACCATGAGTTGCATTTTCGCCAATAGATTTACCGTAAAGTTTACGAACTGTGCCGGCAGCAGCTTTAGCAGGATCTGTTTCTCCCATTAATTTGCGCCATTCAGCAACTGCATTTTCTTTTTCAAGAGCTAAAACAACTACAGGTCCTGAAGTCATAAATTCAACTAATTCAGGAAAGAAACCACGTTCTGCGTGAACTGCATAAAAAGTTTCTGCGTGTTCTTTTGTTAATTGAATTTTACCAAGACCTAATATTTCAAATCCATTATGTTCAATTAAATCAATTATTTTGCCTGTGTTTTTAGCAGCTACTGCATCTGGCTTAATAATTGCTAGCGTTATTTGTTTTTCCATTTTGATTCCTTAAAATTTTGTTTTATAGAAATTATCACCCTTTGAACGAATCCAAAGGGTGATAATTTTACTTAAAGTCTACTTATTTTTAAACTTTTCAAGTTCTAATTGTAAGCTAGATTTTGGTTTGTTTTCTGTTCTTTCTTTAACCTTAGGTTCTTTTTTCTCTTTAGCTGGAGCTGCAGCTTTAGGAGCAACCACTTTTTTAGGTTCTTTTTTCACTGTTTCTTCAAGATTTAAACTTAGACCAAGTTTGCGATCAGTCTTGCTTGAATTTATAACTTTAAATTCACGTTTTTGACCAACTTTTAACACGTCGTCAATTTTTTTACCATCTTGTTCAGCTTCAGAAATATGAACTAAGCCTTCGATTCCAGTTGATAATTTCACAAATGCGCCGAAGTTAGTAATTTTAGTTATTTCGCCTTCAACTATTTTTGAAACTGGGAATTCTTGTTCAATGTTTTCCCAAGGATCTTGAGATAATTGTTTGATTCCAAGAGAGATTTTCTTGTTGGTTTCATCTACAGCTAATACCATAGCTTCAATTTCTTGGCCTTTTTTATAAAGGTCAGCGGGATGTTCAATGTGTTCAGTCCATGAAAGATCTGAAACGTGAGCTAATCCATCAACGCCAGGTGTTAGTGTAATGAAAATTCCAAAATCAGTAATATTGCTTATTGTGCCTTTTACTTTTTGTCCAACTTTGAATTTTTCACTTACAGATTTCCAAGGATTATCTTCCAATTGTTTAATGCTTAGAGACATTCTTCTATTGTCTTTATCTAAGGCAACAACAAGAGCTTCAACTTCTTGGCCAACTTTATAATGCTTAGAAAGATCATTTATTCTGTCTGTCCATGAGACTTCAGAAATATGTACTAATCCTTCAACGCCATTTTCTATTTCTACAAACATACCGTAATCGGTAATGCTAGAAATCTTACCTTTAACTTTTGAACCAACTTTGATTACATCAGAAAGTTTGCTCCAAGGATTTTCAGTAAGTTGTTTCATGCCAAGAGAAATTTTATTGTTGTCTTTGTCTATAGAAAGAACTTGAATAGTAATAGGACTACTAATTTTTAATATTTCACTAGGATGAGAAATGCGACCCCATGTCATATCAGTGATATGAAGAAGACCATCTACGCCACCGATATCAATAAATGCACCGTAATTGGTGATGTTTTTAACGATACCTTGAATAACTTGTCCAGGTTGTATTGTATCAAGAATTTTCTTACGAACTTCTGATTTTTGCTCAGAAAGATATTTACGTCTTGAAACTATTACGTTACCACGTTTTTTATTAACTTTGATAATGCTTGCTGTAATTATTTGGCCAACAAAGCTTTCAAAATCAGTTACGCGTTGAACGTCAACTTGTGATCCAGGCAAGAATGCAGGAATCCCAATATCAACACTTAGTCCGCCTTTAACTGTATGAGTAACAACACCTTCAACAGGCTTGTTTTCTTCATGTAGTTTAATAATTTTGTCCCAAGCTTTTAATGCTTTAGCTTTTTCATAAGAAAGTACTACGTTGCCATCAATACTTTCTAATTCATCTAAAAGAACATCAATGTCCATTCCTGGCTTTAATGCTTTTAGTTCATGATCAGCAAATTCATAACGAGGGATCATACCGTTAGATTTGTAGCTGATGTCAACTAAGACACCATTTGAATCTGCAGATATAACTTTTCCAACCAATAGTTGGTCTTTTTTTAATTTACCAAAAGCAACTTCATATAATGATTTTAGTTCCTCTAATTGTTCTTGATTTAATTGAGGAATTTCTTCTAAGATGCGTGAGGCTTTTGCAAATTGTTGCGGATTTATCAGTTCTTTTGACATTAAGAGATGCTCCTAGCTTACAGCAACAGTGGCTGAAAGCGTGAGTTAAATGGGTTAAACAAATGATTATATAATACAATACTAAAGAATTTTATGACTGATATAAAAATTTTAGATTTGATTTATGTTAAATAATAACATAATGTAGATAATTTGGCAAATTTTGGCATGCTTGGAAACTATGAAGAAGCTAAAAATAGCTATCGTTACTAACAATTATAAACCCTATTCAGGTGGAATTGTAAACTCCATCGATGTTTTTGCATGCGAGCTTAAAAAGCAGGGGCATGAGGTTTTTATAATAACATTAGATTTTTTAGGCGAAGACCAAAAGAATGAACCTGACATCTATCGTATTGATTGTCCTATTAAGTTTATATATAAAAAAAATCATATGGCTGTCCCTTGGAGGGCTGAAGAAGCAATATTTACAGCATTAAAGAACTTTGGTCCGGATATTATTCATTCCCAGCACCCATTCTTGTTGGGGTTTTACGCGCTTAACGTAAGTAAAAAATTAAAAATACCTATAGTTTTTACATATCACACTATGTATGAAGACTATGCTCATTATGTACCATTACCATTAGCTATTACAAAGCCTGTAATAAAAAATTTAGCAATATCTTATTGTCAGTCTGTAGATGGTATTATTGCACCTTCAAATTCGACACTGGCTTATTTACAATGCAATAAAATTACCAAACCAATAACAGTAATTCCAAGTGGGATATTGCCAATATATTTGTCTGATTTTAAGCCGCCTGATAATAAAATATTTAAATTAATTACGGTCAGCAGATTTGTTCCGGAAAAAAATATAGAATTTTTGTTGGATGTTTATTCTCAATTGGATCAGGATGCTTGCAAATTTAATCTTATTGGTTATGGATCTCATCTTAAGTATTTACAAAACTATGCTTACAAGGTGCTCAATCTATCAGAGGACAATGTAAAATTTATTGTCAAACCTTCTAAAGTAGAAATAGCTGATTATTATAAAAGTTCTGACGTATTTATATTTGCATCCAAATCCGAGACACAAGGTCTTGTGTTAGCAGAAGCTATGGCAGGTGGTTGTCCTGTTATTGCATTAAATGCTCCTGGTGCTTGTGACATAATACAAAATAATATTAATGGTTTTTTAATAGAATCTGAATTGCAAATGATTGAAAAAATTAATTACTTATTAAAAGATAACGAAGCTCATATTAGAATGCAAAAAAATGCATGGAATACTGGCCAAAGTTACGATCAGAAGAGTGTAACTAAAAAACTCATTACATTTTATGAAAGTATTATTTACAATATCATTTAACTTTTTATAGTTAAATGATATTGTAAATTAAGTTCTAATTTTTAAGGGAGATAAGCTATGAAAAAGTTCTTATTTTTTTCCTTTCTTTTTTTACTATCTAATCCATTAGTTTCAAGTGAACATCAAGAATTAAATTTAAATGCGCAGGATTCTTCAGATTATGATGATTCAATAAAAATAGGTATAAATGGTGAAGAAGAA
The DNA here is from genome assembly GCA_031292305.1 of Candidatus Babeliales bacterium. Taxonomy (GTDB): domain Bacteria; phylum Babelota; class Babeliae; order Babelales; family JABDEC01; genus JARLHJ01. Next base: position 17,465 of record JARLHJ010000018.1, on the reverse strand, counting down.
GCAAGCTCACCAGAACCTGATGAAGTTGTAGTGCACCCTGTATCAGAACAACAGTTAGTATTGCAAAGCGCATCTTCAGTATCTGCTGGAGCTGCTGCAAATAGTGTTCAACAAATAGATGGGCAACATAATGCTCAATCACCAGATCCTTTGCTTTCGAATGATAGTAGTAAACTTTTGATTCATCAACAAGCTATTGAAAGACACGTAGGTGCTCTAGAAGTATTAGCTGAACTTAAACAAGATCTGGAAAGTAAAATTGCGCAAGTTGAAACAAATAATTCAGCGAACCGACAAATACAAGCAGGAAGAATAAAAGCATTAGAAGATCAGTTAGTTCTTGTAAACGAACAATTAGCACAGCATAGCGTAGTTTTAAATAAAAATTTTCATTGGTTTAAACAATTTAAGAAAAAATTTAAAAATTGTTGCTTGCCTGCATGTTTAAAAATTTCTCGCTTATTTGATTGTTGCAAGGGGTATAATGCTTGGTTAAGATCAAAACAGGCAGAAGATCAAGAGTAAAATTATGAAAAAAGTAATAATTTTTTCTTTGATATTTACTAATTTTATATTAGCCAATGAACATAAAGGCGATGAAATAGAGATGTTTGCAAGGCAAGATTGTGAATCTAGTAGTAGTTGCGAAGACTGGGACATGGTTAGTCCCGAAAGTAACCAAGAAATCCTTAGGCCTTCAGAGCAACCAGGTTATGAGAGTAAAGCCGAAGATGATGAATTTGGCGATTATATGAGCGCAAGTCCCCAGGAAGAATTTCAAAAATTCATGGACCGGCTTACAGATGATGATGAAGAAGGGGTGTCAAATGAAGATATTCAAGATAAAAAGTTTTTAAGACGGCTTTTTGACTACCTATGCTGCTGTTCATGCTTAAAGAGAAAAACCCCCCATTAACACCTTTGTCAAATGCAGTTTGTAATTTTTAAAAAAATAGTGTATGCTATATCTGAAGTCAAATAGGAGGACCAGATATGGCATTATTTAAATTAAAATCACCATTTAAGCCAACAGGCAGTCAACCAGAAGCAATTAAAGAATTAGTAGAAGGTCGCCCAGGTAAATCTACTCTTTTAGGGGTTACAGGTTCAGGTAAGACATTTACCATGGCAAATGTAATAGCCCAACAGGATAAGCCTGTTTTGATTATTTCACCTAATAAAACTTTGGCTGCTCAATTATATGAAGAATTTAGTCAATTTTTCCCTGAAAACAAGGTTTGTTATTTTGTAAGTTATTATGATTATTATCAACCAGAATCATATATGCCTGCACAAGATATCTATATACCTAAAGAAACTAAGGTAAATAGCGAAATTGAACGCTTAAGAATAGAAGCAACAGCTTCTTTAATAAATAGAAAAGACACAATAATTATAACTTCAGTATCTTGTATCTATTCTTTAGGTAATCCATCAGATTATCGTAATTTGGCAATGCCATTGCAAGTGGGTCAAATTATAAGTCGCGGTGATTTATTAAGAGAATTAATATTTATACAATATATGCGTAATGATGTAGATAAAGGTAGTGGAACAATTCAAGTTTTAGGCAATGCGGTTGAAGTAAACCTGCCTTATCAAAAAGAGAAATTAAGAATAGAGCTATTTGGTGACACCATAGAAAGTTTACAATGGGTTACCAAGCATAATAATGCAGTAGTTCAGGATTTAGACAATGTATTGATTTTCCCAGCAAAGCATTTTATTACAACAGAAGATAAAAAGAAGGCTGCAATTGCCAGTATTAAAGCAGAATTGGAAGAATATTTGCCAACTGTTACCAATGAAATATATAAAGATAGAATTTACAGACGAACAATGCATGATATTGAAATGTTGCAAGAATCAGGCTATTGTTCTGGTATTGAAAATTATTCATCACATTTTGATAGCCGTTCAAGTGGCGTAGCACCATATTGCTTAATGGATTTCTTTGATAAAGATATGTTAATGATTATTGATGAATCACACATTGCAATTCCACAATTAAAAGGTATGTATGCAGGCGACAGAGCACGCAAACAATCATTAATTAATTTCGGTTTTAGATTGCCATCAGCATTTGATAACAGACCATTAAAGTTTGAAGAAATAGAAAGATATTTTGATGATGTTGTTTTTGTTTCGGCAACACCGGGTGATTATGAAATAGAAAATTCAAAACAATTAGTTAGTCAAATAATTAGACCAACAGGGCTATTAGATCCTGTTATAGAAATAAGACCACGTGAAGGGCAGATTGATAATTTAATTAATGAAATTAAAGAAACAACCAAAAAAGGCTTTAGGTCATTAGTTACAGTATTAACTAAAAAAATGGCAGAAGAATTAGCATTATATTTAGAAGAAAAACAAATTAAAGTTTGTTATTTGCATAGTGATATTAAAACACCCCAACGTACTGAGCTTTTACAAAAATTACGCTTAGGTGTTTTTGATTGTTTAGTTGGTGTTAACTTATTACGTGAAGGTCTAGATTTGCCAGAAGTTGCATTAGTGGCAATTATGGATGCTGATGTAGAAAGTTTTTTACGCGATAAAAGATCCTTAATTCAGATTATTGGTCGTGCGGCTAGAAACACAGATTCTAAAGTTTTATTTTATGCAGATAAAATAACAAGATCTATGCAAGCTGCTATGGATGAGACTAGCAAGCGCAGACAAATACAAGAAGATTATAACTTAAAGCATGGTGTTACTCCAAAAACAGTGAAGCGTGAAGTTGTAAAGAGTATTGCAAACATTCAAAAGGCTATTGCTGAAGCTTCTAAGGGTAAAAAGAAAAAGACAATAGATAATGACCCTAAGACAATTATTACAAGTATTGTTGATTTAGAAGTCCAAATGAATGAAGCTGCTGAGAAATTAAATTTTGAATTAGCAATTGCTTTAAGAAATCAAGTCGAAGAGCTAAAAGAGAAATTAGAAAGTTTAAAGAAATAAGAATTAATATTAATAGCCGCGGTGTTTTAATCGCGGCTATTGTTATTAAATCTTAAATCAATTAATTACGATGTTCTAATATTTGTACTATTTCATATAGCATTTGGTCCCCCATTACAATTAGCCCTTTCCCAATGCAATAGGATGGTGGTAATAAAGCTAAACACAAAGCAGTACATAAAAACATTCCTATATAATCTTTTTTACTGCGTAGTAATATTTTTGATGAATCTTTAGAAAATCTATTTAACAAAGATTCTCTAAGTTCATTGAATTTATTTTCATCTTTTATAGAAGATATTACCTCTTTCATAAACAATTTTTGTTGCGCTTTAGTCATTTCAATGTTTGAGCTTTTTTGTAAAAGTAAAATGAAATCAGAAAAGCTTGTATTCAAAAACTCTTGGCCATCATCTGTTAATAAAAACTCTCTAAATTCATTGAATTTATTTTCATCACTTAAGAAATCTTGAAATTTTAGCACTGCTAATTTTAACTCTTGAATATCTTGAAATTTTTTGCTACCAATATTTTCGCTTGCAGATGTTTCTGAAAATATTGGATGCTGGGAATAAAGATTTCTTGTAGGGTAATAATTCGGCATAGATTGCGTTAAAGTCGAACTGCTTGATTTTGCAAATGGACGAAATGCATTTCCCTGCCTATTGCAAAAACGAGCTTTGTTTATGGCTTGTGTAAGAACTCTTTTTGGTACTTGCTGCATGCAACTAATATTAAGGTGTAAAATAAAAATAAAAACTGATAATGAATAATGTAATTTCATATTGTTCCTTTTGTAAGAATTAAACTTATTGGCATATTATATAGCGAATTCTAGAGATGTAAAAAAATCAGGTTTATGAATTGAAAGAAAAATTAGAGAGTTTAAAAAAGAAAGACTAATTATAAAAATTCTTTCAATAAATCAAAACAAGTATTAAAATATATTACTGTTTTTATAAATTAGATGAAAGAGATATAATGAGCCCGATTAAATTAATTAGCGTTTTATCAATTCCAGCAGCATTAATGATTTTAGTATTTGCCGTCTCATGTACAAAAAAATTAAAAGCATCAAAAGATATGAATTTTTACAATATTAAGACAATAGATGACTTACATAGTCTGTTTCCAACTTCGCCAGAGCAAATAAAAGAATATGCGCAAGCTTGTATGAAGCTAATTGACGAGCAAGTGGCAAAAATAATAGAAATTCCACATGAAGAAAGAAATTTCGAAAACACAGCACGTGAATTGGATAAGATATCATTAATTGCTGGTCCTATAGTTGGAGCAATAAGCTCACTTGAGTATTTAAATCCTGACAAAATCATGCGCGAAACCGCACAAGCGCAAGGCATAATGATTAATGATTATTTAGTTGACCATGTAACTTCTAATGTAAATTTGTATAAAGCGTTTAAGAGTTATGCTGAGGGTAATTCACTTCAAGAAAATTTAACTGAAAAAGAACGATATTTTGTAGATCAAGCAATGCATGATTTTAAAAAAGCAGGCTTAGAATTGCCACAAGAAGAATTGGATAAAGTAAGTAAAATTAACAAAGAACTAAATGTTTTATCTACTCAATTTCAAATGAATATTGCCGCTCATAAATGTAAAATTCCTGTATCTCTTGAAGAATTAGAAGGTACCACTGAAAGCTTTATAAATGCGTTACAACAAGATGAAGATGGTAAATATCTTTTAGGCTGTGATTACCCAACTTATTTTGCGATTATGGATCAATGTAAGGTTGAATCTACTCGTAAAAAAATGTACACACAATTTTCCAATAGGGCTTATCCGCAAAATATAGATTTATTAAATCAGATTATTTCAAAGCGTGATGAATTATCAAAGTTATTGGGTTTTAATAGCTTTGCTGATTTAAGTATTAAAGATCAAATGGCTAAAAGTTCTGAAAATGTAGAAAATTTTTTAAATGATTTAGCAGAAAAAGCTCAAAAAAAAGCATTACAAGAAATTCAAATGTTTGTAAAAGAATTGCCTGATTCTATAAGCTTGCAAGATGGAAAAATTAAACCATGGGATTTTAGATACATAAAAGAAACTTATAGAAAAAAGCATTTAAGTTTAGATGATTCAAAAATTGCTGAATATTTCCCAATGCAGCATACAATAGATGAGTTGTTTGATATTTATCAAAAGTTTTTTAGCTTAAGATTCGAAAAAGTCGATGCTGTAGGTTTTTGGCACCAAGATGTTCAATTAATTAAGATATATAATAAAGATGGCGACTTCCTGGGATACTTATTTTTAGATCTATTTCCAAGAGAAGATAAGTTTAGTCATGCTGCTAACGCAACTATAGTTCATGCATACAAAGGCAAAAATGGAGAAAACTATCCAGCAGTTTGTATAATGATTGCTAATTTTCCAAAGCAAAGCAAAGAGAAACCTTCATTATTAACATATAAAGACGTAGTTACCTTTTTCCATGAATTTGGACATGGCTTACATGCAATGCTTGGAGGCACAGAGCTTGTTTCTTTTTCAGGAACAAACGTAAAAAGAGATTTTGTTGAAATGCCGTCACAAATGTTAGAAAATTGGCTTAAAGATAATGCAATATTAAAAAAAGTTTCATCACATTATAAAACGCAAGAGCCATTACCAGAAGAACTTATAGAAAAGATCGTAGAGCTTGATAAGTTAGATTCAGGTGATCAAATTTTAAGACAATGTTATTATGCATTTTTATCTTTAGAATTATTTAAAGAAGGTCAATCTAAAGATATTCAAAAAATATCACAAGAATTATTTAAAAAACTAATTAAGCATATTGAATGGCAAGAAAATGACCATACACCAGCTTCATTTGGGCATTTAATGGGTTATGGTGCAAGTTATTATGGATACTTGTGGTCAAATGTTTTTGCAGTAGATTTATTTGAACAAATAAAATTACAAGGCTTATTAGATCCAGAAGTAGGTCAAAAATATATATCTGAAGTATTATCACAAGGTGGCAGTAAAGATCCTAATATCTTATTAAATAACTTTTTAGGGCGTGATCCTAATCAAGATGCTTATTTAAAAAGCTTGGGATTTGAGTAAAAAATAAAATTATTGATAATTTATACACCCCAGATTTAATTTTTTAACATTAAATCTGGGGTTTTTTCATTATATATATGAACACTTTGGAGCTATTATTATAGAAGATTAAATTCTAAAGATACGCTCAACATTGTCAGTTGTTTGTTTTGCAACTTCATCAAGGCTTATATTTCTTAATGCAGCTAAATATTCTGCAATAATTAAAATATTTTGTGGATGATTTTGTTTTCCACGCATACTTTGTGATGGCAAAAATGGTGCATCAGTTTCTAAAACGATGTCATTTAAACTAACAGTATTTGCCACTTCTCTTAGAGTATTATTTTTTGGATATGTTAAAGTTCCGCCAATTCCAATTACAAACCACCAACTTATTGTTGTTTTTGCAAAATTTAAATCTTCAGAAAAACAATGAATTACTCCGCGCATATTATTATTTTTATATTCTTCTAAAATTTTAAGTGTTTCATCATAAGCGTCACGCGAGTGCACTATAATTGCAAGGTTGTTTTCTAAAGCTAGTTCTATTTGAGCCTTGAATGCATCTTCTTGACGTTGCAAATTAAAATCAGGATAATGCTTATCTACACCGCATTCTCCGACCGCAACAATTTTGTTGCTTTTTTTGTTTAACAATTCTTTTTTAAGCTCATTTAGCTCCTTTTTCCAGTCTCCAGTGAGGTCATTTGGGTGTATTCCAATTGCTGCATACACGTTTTCAAAGCGGTTAGCGAGTTCAATACAGTTTATACTTTCTATAAGACTTGTTCCTACGTTAATTAGTTTTGTTACATTGTTTGTTGCTGCTTCATTGATGATGTTGCGCGAATTAATAAAATCTTCAGCTTGCATTAACGTATCAAATGTTTTTTTAACCATGATATTTATATGAGAATGTGTATCAATAAGCATTTTTTGCGTCCTAAAATATAGTGAAATAAAGCACTTGTTTTTGTTGTTGCACTTATTGTGCATAAGTTAGATTATATCATTGAAATATGTTTGACAAACGCAAAAATTGATCTAAGATACGTAATGAATTAATGTTTGAAATTATTAAATATTTTTTCATGTTCGGTGCGAGGGTGAAAAGAGAGTAGAATGAGTGCAAGTAGTATAACCATAAAACCATTATGTCAGGAGGGTCCATGAATAAGACCGAAATTATCAATTGCCTAAGTGAAGAAACAACATTTAGCAAAAAAGATATTACTCGTGTATTAGAATCTTTTACAAGAGTAATTGAACGCGCACTTAAAAAAGGTGAAAAAGTTTCTATCACAGGATTTGGAACTTTTATGATCTCAAAAAGAGCTGCTCGTAAAGGTATTAATCCAGCGACTAAACAACGCATTAATATCCCTGCTATGAGCGTTCCTAAATTCAAACCAGGTAAGAGCTTAAGAGAGCTAGTAAGATCTGTATAAAATAAACTTTTGTTGACTTTTAAAGACTTTACCAAAAAGACCGCCAGTTTAACTGCGGTCTTTTTTTTTGCGTAAATATTTATTATTTATTAATTAATTGTGCAACTTGATTTGCATAATTTTCTAAAGTTCCAGAACCTTCAAAATTATAAAAATTATGATTAAATTCTTTTGCACCAACATATGCACCGATTAGTGCGCCTGACATACTTGCTATACTGTCACTATCGCCTGGTGTGTGTACACCTAAAATAAGCGCATTGTTGACATTGATTTTTGGATATTTAGAACTAAGAGCGAAGATATAAGCAGTTGCAGCTATCGCATCATCGGCAGCCCAACCTTCATATTTTTCGAATAAACTTTTTGAATGCTTTATTTCAATTTCTAAATGTTTTAAATTACTTGGAATGTTTAATGTCATTTTATGTTTATAATAATAAAATTCTCTGCCATGATTTGGATAATTATTCGCATGCTTAATAGCATCTTCTATTTTTTCCCAGCATCGATACATGCCTTTTCTTGCGTAAGAATGTGGATCATATTTTTTTGCAATGCTAATCATTTGTTCAATAATATAATCACGATCTTTGCCTTGTATTGCATAAGCAACTGCAATTGCCATAGTGGCACAAGCAGCTTGAGCTGCAGTATGTCCATGAGTAATTAGAGAATGTTGTGCTGCCCACTCTGCAGCTTTTTCTGGTTTATCTGCAAATACTACACCAAATGGATGCGCCCGCATTACTGAACCACAACCAAGAGAAAAAATGTCTTTAGTTTGCCACCATCCCGGTGTCCTTCTTTCTACATGTTTTAATATGCCTAAACTTTTTAAACAAGTGTTTCCAGGAGCTCGTTCAGACATTGTCCAACCTTCAGGATTGTCCATATCAATAATATAAGCTATAGCAAGCTCACTCATTGTTTTTTCTACATCCCAGTTTTTTTCACGAGATTCAATTAAGATTTTTAGAGTTATGCGTGCCATAGCAGTGTCATCAGTGTAAGGTGCAAACAGTTGACCTGTTTGTTCGTTTTTCCAACATAAACTATTATCTTTTAAATCTTGAAAATTTTTGATCCCGGTTGGATACTTTTTGAATATTTTTTCCGTACTATTTATAAATTCAGTAGGTTTGCCGAGGCAATCGCCGATTAAACCCCCCATAATGCAGCCTTTTATGCGATCTGCTTCTTCTATTGTGTTAGATTTTAAATTTGAGGCTTGTATTGCCAATACAGTAAAGGCCAATAATAACTGTTTTTTTAAATGCATATTTACCCTTTGTTATTGAATAGTAGTTATAATTTAACCATAGCATTAATAAAATGATCGTCAAAAGCCCCTAAAATTTCACCTATAGTCAACCTTTGAATTCTGAGTTATTATATTTTATATATATTTATTAAGAATTAGAGGCTACGCATGATTGATTTAGTTGAATTAAGAACAAGCTATGAAAAAGTAAAAAATTTATTGGAAAAAAAAGATCCATCTTACAATGTGCAAAAATTATTTGATTTGGATGTTCAAGTAAGATCTTTAAATATGGCTATTGAAAGATTAAGAGCCGAAAAAAATGATTTGTCTGCTCGAGCAAAATCAGGAATAACTCCAGAGATAAGAGATAAATCAATAATAATAAGCAAAGATCTAAAAGAAAAAGAATCTGAATTTGAAGTTCTAAGAAAAGAATTTGCTGAGCATTATCTAAATTGCCCGAATATTCCACAAGATGATATCCCAAAAGGCAATAAAGAATCTAATAAGGTAGTAAAAGTGGTAGGCGAAAAACCTAAGTTTAACTTTGAAGTCAAAAATCACATTGAACTTGCTAAAATCAATGGATGGTTAGATTTTGAAGCCGCTACAAAAATGACAGGTAGTCGCTTTGCGTTATATAAAAAAGAAGCTGTTGGTTTAGTATATTCATTAGCAATGTTAATGCTTAAAAATAATGTTAATCATGGCTTTGAGCCAGTATTGCCACCATATTTGGTTAATGAGAAATCTTTACTAGTTGCAAGTAATTTTCCGAAATTTAAAGATCAAGTATATAAAATAGAAGATGAAAATTTATATTTAACTCCAACTGCAGAAGTTAATTTAACAAATCTTTATAGGGATCATATTTTTAATTCAGTTGACTTGCCTGTAAAAATGACAGCATGGACAAGTTGCTTCAGGCGCGAAGCAGGAACTTATGGAACTACAGAACACGGACTTATCCGTATACATCAATTTGAAAAAGTTGAATTGGTCACAATGTGTGAGCCAGAAAATTCAAATGCAGAGCTAGATAAAATGGTTAATTGTTCTGAAGAAATTTTAAAGCAATTAGGGTTGCATTATAGAATAAGTTTATTAGCTGGACAAGATTGCTCATTTGCTTCATCAAAAACTTATGATATTGAAGTTTGGATGCCAGGACAAAATGCATATTATGAAGTTTCTTCTGCAAGTAATTGCACGGATTTCCAAGCACGAAGAGGCTTAATAAGATACAAAAAAGAACAAAATTCACCAACACAATTGGTACATACACTTAATGCTTCATCGCTGGCTTTACCGAGGCTTATGATAGCATTAATGGAAACATACCAAAAAGAAGATGGTTCTATTGAGTTACCTGAAGTTTTAACAAAATTATTTTAAATTAAAATGATATCACCTGAATTACAAAAGAAAATTCAACTTATACAAATTAAAACAAAGCGCAAACTTAACGCTTTATTGGTTGGTAGCTCTAGTTCCATAATTAAGGGTTCCGGGTATGATTTTGATCAAATAAGAGAATATGTTCCAGGTGATGATATTAGATTTGTAGATTTTAAAAGTTCTGCAAAAATGGGTAAACTTTTTGTAAGACAATATTTAGAAGAAAGAAATAGAACCATTATTATTTTGGTTGATGTTTCTGCATCTAGTTTTTTTTCTTCGACAAAAATGTTAAAGCATGAAGTTGTAAGTGAAATAGCCAGTGTTATTGCAATGGCTGCTAATCATTGTAAAGATCGTGTAGGTGTGGCTTTGTTTACTGATCGCATAATTAAGTTTATTCCACCTAGCAAAGGCAATGCCCACATTAATAATATTATGGAAGAACTTTTTATTTTCAATAATGAACAAGGTCAAACTAGTATTGATTTTGCATTAAAAGATTGGATGAAAAAAGTTAAAAAAAAATCTATTGTTTTTTTAATTTCTGATTTTATTGATTCGAATTCATTTGAAAAAGCATTAGGTATTGTTGCTAATTATTCTGATTTAATCGCTATTAAATACAATGACAAAATTGAGGGAAATTTGCCTCAAGTTGGTTTAATAAATTTTCAAGATATTGAAACAGGTGAAAATTTTAGTTTAAATATAAGTAAGAATATAAACTTAGAAATTAATAATTATTTTATGAATCAAGAAAAAATATTAAAAAAGCATAAAGTTTCTTTTTTAAATATAAATAATCATGAAGATTATATTTCGCAAATTATTAAGTTTTTTAACAAAAGATTAATGTATTAAAATGGATATTAAAAAATCAGGGTTAGATCTTACAAACTATGAAATCTGGTATCAGCCTTTTTGGCAAACTAAAAGTTTTTACTGGGCTATTGGGATATTAGTATTTTTAATTTTGGGCGTAGTTTTAATTTTAGTAATAAAAAAAATTAAAGAATCAAAGATAAAAAAATTGTCACCGATTGAAAAATTTGATCATGAAATAGCTTTATTATCAAAGCATAAGCACAATCCTGAGGTTTTTTATATAAGATTAATCTTAATTTTTAAAAACTACTTATCTGATACATTTAATGATGAACTCTATAGTTTAACAGATGATGAAATAATAGATTTTTTAAATAATTTAAATTCTTCAGAAGTTATAAATATAGATTTAATAATAAAGCGCGCTCAACTTGTAAAATTTGCAAATTCACTAATTGATGAAAATCGTATTCATGAAGATTTGAATGCGATAAAAACGACGGCTAAGTCGATTGAGAAATACAAATCGAACATAAACAACTCAAAAACCTAGTATTCAAATAGGGGGCTTGACACGTCTGGTATACTATAAGTAGGCCAATTTTTTTTGAAAACTATGTTAATTAATTGTGGGAAGCTTGAGCTTTTGTGCTAGCATAACGTTCAATTTAAAATCTGTAAGTAAAATAAATTAATTTTTAGTGTATAATTATTATTGTGATTATTTTTTTAATATAGGATGATTTTTTTATGGCAAAACATGTTGGGGCTAAACTCCCAGAAGACTTATTAGAAGTCTTGAAAAAAGGAAAAACCGTTTGTATTTTATCTACATTTTCTGAAAAAGGATTGCCACATACAACACCTATTCAATGGATCTATCCAAAAGGAGTTGAAAGTTTTTTAATTTCAATTCACAAAGAACATACCGGATATCATAATATGGTATGGCAGAAAAAAGTTATGTTATGTTTTATGGATGAAGGCAATGTTGCTTACAGTGTTTTAGGTAGAGCAGGGGTAGTCCGAGCTCCATCATCAGTTCATCCATTAATGAACGTGGTGAGAATAGATATTATTGATATAAAAAGCGACAGATCAGTTTTAACCAGAGTAGATTCTGGGATTAGATGGGGATATGTTTCTAAAGAAGCTGAAGAATTATGTGAAGCATTATTGACTGAATTAAAAGAACTTGCTTTAGTCTTATAGTTGAAAGTAGTTAATAATAATAAAAGGTTTGTAGTATGATAGTCTTATATTTTGCTTTTTTAATTTTTAATTTTGCATATATTTTAACGCAAGATGCTCCTGGTGGTGCATCTTCACCGGTTGTAAGTCAAACTCCAACAGGTGTTCAAGCCGCAAATGCGGGAAATAATGGTGTAGTAACTACAGTTGCTCCATCAACTCCTGTTACTCAACCAAATTTGGAAGTCAGAACTCCGGGTGTTTCTCCAATTACAAGTTCAGCAGTTAATACTACGCCTACTGCAGCTTCGGTAGCTATAGATTCCTCAGCTCCAACAACAGAGGTGCCAAATACAATAAAAAATAAACCCACTCAAGAAGTAGTGACGCCTGAAACTCCAGCGTCATCTGCGCCTGGGCAGACTCAGCCAGTTGATCTTGCCACAGGTATATCTATTCAACCACAAGTTGATGCTACAATAAATACCCCGTCAGTAACTCCAGTTGAAACAGTATCTCCAGTTGAAACAATATCACCAGAAGTTAATGTTGTGGGCGCAGCACCACAAGATACAACAGCTGCATTAACCCCACCAGAGGTTTCAGTTGTACAAGCCCCAATACCTGTACCGCCAGCAAATGATGTTGCTACATCAGTGACGCCCGTTGCTATCCCTACAAAAATAGAAGAAAAGCCCGCTGCAAAAAAAGAAAGAGAAGCTGTTATGTCTAATATAAATACATTAGATGTAGAAGAAGAGGGAAACTGGCTTTTAAAACGTGTATGGTGGGAACAAGCTGAGCAAACATTTGAAAAAATAATTTCTCTTAACGATGATGTAATAAAATTACAAATCGATTATATATCAAAAAGAAGTGAGTTAGATAAAAAATTAAGCGACTTGTTCCGTAAGTTAGGATTTGAGCAAGGAGAAATTTCACAAGTTCTTGAATATTTCCTACATCAGCTTTCTCTAGAAAGAGAAGCTCATGGCTTGGAAGCTCCCGCTAGAGAATTTTTGGATATTTTAGGTCACAAAAAAGAAGATATTGAAAAAGTTCAAACGGATTTAAATTCATTAAGTGAGTTAGACATATCAGTTGATAATGTTATTAATCAACTAGTTGATCAAGTAAATAAATCTAGAGATTATGAAAAAAGCGCATGGCAAGACTTTAAAGAAATAGGACGTGTTTTAAATGATAAGAAAGCAAAAACATTGTTTTATCAAATTGAAGCTGATTTAAAAAGTATTCAAAACATTCAAATATATTTAAGCGCTGATTTAAAAAAATATTATCAAGATTTATTAGATAATGTAGATAAGCTGTCTAATTCAATCGTTACAAAAGTTAACGACTTGGAAAAAGAGACTGGAAATCTAAAAGAACAATTTGAAAAATTGCAACGTGAAGAAGAACTAAGAAAACAAAATGAATTAGAAAATAAATTAAAGGGTGAATCTCAAAGCAAGCAAGCGATGCCAAAAAAACAAAAATCTTGGTTAGCGACTATGTGGGATAAAGTTACATCAATTTTTTAATTAATATATAATATTTTTATTGGCAAATCAGATTGATATAGTTTGATTTGCCAATAGTTTTTAAATCTGATAAATTTTGAATATATCCGCCGAAGTGGTGGAATGGCATACACGCAGTCTTGAGGTGGCTGTGGGAGAAATCCTGTAGGGGTTCGAGTCCCCTCTTCGGCACCAACCTACGCCAAAGCTTCGGTTGGCAGGTCAGTCTACGAATTATTATGTGGCCAGTTTTTAACTAGAAAATATTTTAGTTTTTAAATAAAATTTGAAACAAAAAGACAAAAAGGAATGTTATGAATTTATCTGTTCGACGTATTCTGTCATCAGGGTTTTTATTTTGGGTAGCATTAGGTGCAGTAGCAATTTTCTTTTTACATCCATTAAGAAAGAAAGTAAAGCTAGGTATTGATCTTGTAGGTGGAACTTATATCACCTTAGATGTTCAAGTAGAAAAAGCTATTGACTATGAATTAAGACAAAAAATGCAGCGCATTCCAGATGTTTTAAAAAATGAAAATAAAGAATTGCCTGTATCTTCAAAAGTAGAAAATCAAAAAATAGAATTAAGTTTTGAAAACGAAACTGCTACAAATTCTGCTCAATCAGTATTGCATGAAAACTTTCCAGATTTAGTATTAAGCCAAAATGGAACAGCACTATCGTTGGGTTATTCTCCTGAAAAAATGAATGAAATAAAAAAATGGGCATTAAGAAGTAATATCGAAGTTTTAGATACTCGTTTGAAAAAAATTGGTGTTGAAGAAATTGCGATATCTTCAAAAGGTGATAGACACATTGTTGTTGAAATTCCTGATGTCGATGACCCAGCTAAAGCAAAACAAATGATTGGTACACCAGCAATTTTAGAATTTAAATTAGTTGAGAAGATTGCATCAAATAAAGATGAAATTTATGATGAATATGGCGGCCAATTACCTGAGGGTATGACAATAATACCTGATAAAGATGCTAAGGGTGGAAAAGGACCTTTCTATTTAGTATCAGAATATTCTGAAGTTACAGGCAAAGATTTAAAAGACGCTTATCCATCTATTGGTGGTGGCAAAATGGGATCTCAAGTTGCGGTAACTTTTGTTTTATCAAAAGAAGGTGGCGATAGATTTGCTGAATTAACAGGCAAAAATATTGGAAGAGAATTAGCTGCTGTTTTAGATAATAAAGTTATTTCTGCTGCAAATATAAGAGATGAAATTCATTCTGAAGGTTCAATTAGTGGAAACTTTACTGCAGAAAAAGCAAAAGAATTAGCAATGCTTTTAAAGTCAGGGGCATTTGTAGCGCCTGTTGAATTCTCAGAAGAACGCAGAATTGGTCCTTCATTAGGGCAAGAATCTATATATGCTGGCTTAATGGCATGCTTAATAGGATTAGGTTTATTGCTTGTATTTAGCGTATTTTATTACAAATTATCTGGTCTTTTTGCGTTTTTAGCGTTAATATATAACTTGATATTAATTTTAGTTGGGTTGGCATTGCTAAAAGCTACGTTAACATTACCTGGTATTGCTGGCATGGTGTTAACTGTAGGTATGGCAATTGATGCTTCTATCTTAATTTATGAAAAAATGCGCGAAGTCATTGCAACTGGAGCCACTCCACGTCAAGCTGTGCGAGAAGGTTTTAGTGGTGCAATGGAAGTTATTTTAGATGCGAATATAACTACATTAGTTGCTGCTATTGTACTATTTAAATTTGGAACAGGGCCTATAAAAGGCTTTGCAGTTACAATGATGATTGGTATAATATCTACACTGATAACTGGTTTATTCTTCTTAAAATCACTATTTAATTTTTATTTAGATACAAAAGAAGTTAAAAAATTAAGTATTTAGTATATACTAATAAATATTTGGCGATGTAGCTCAGCTGGTTAGAGCGGCGGAATCATAATCCGTAGGTCCGGGGTTCGAGTCCCTGCATCGCCAATAAATAATTTTTTAGACTTCGAGTAAATTAATGCCTTTTTTATCACTCAATCTACCTACAATTTTAACATTAATCAGGCTCTTAGCTTCGATAATAATTTTGCCATTCTTAATAGTCTATTTATTGCCCCAAAATATTTTTTGGCTAAACAGTTTAATAACAATCCTTTTTTTACTTATCGCTCTTACAGATTTTTTTGACGGCTATTTAGCTCGTAAATATAAACTTGAGACAAGTTTTGGAAGAGAGCTAGACCATATAGCTGACAAATTTTTAGTCACATCAACATTAATTTCATTATTAGCAATTAACAAAATTTATTTTTTCTGGGCACTCTTATTAATTTTAAGAGAGCTATTTTTATTAGCCTTGCGTCTGATTGCTACAGAAAGTAACAAAGCGATATCAGTTTTATTTATTGGTAAATTAAAAACAACTTTTCAGTTTATCATGTTAGGGTTAATAATTTTAAACCCTGCTCAAAATTTAGGATTAACAGAATCGTACTGGAATATTATCGAATCAATTACTATATTCTTCGCTTTGCTGTTTTCATTACTTTCAGCTTTTATTTATTTTAATATTTTTTTAAAACGTTTTAAATTTATGTAGGATCTTAAGCATGTTGTTCCAAGATGTAGCTGTAACTTTTAACCAAATTGAACCGGTTCAATCAAGACTTGAAATGACAAGCATGCTAAGTGAGCTTTTAAAAAAGGCTACGCCAGAAGAAGCAAAGATAATTTCTTATTTATCACTTGGTGAACTTAATCCACCTTACATAGGTACGCAAACAAATTTTGCAGAAAAAAGCGCAATTAAATCTATATCAAAGTTATTAGATATTCCTGAAGTTGAAGTTAAACAAAAATTTAAAGATACTGGTGATTTAGGTTCAATTATTGAGGCTGGTACATGGCAAGAGAAATCGAGCTTAACTGTAGAACAAATGTACGCTCGTATCTTAGACATAGTAAATATATCAGGTGAAGGCTCACAAGAGTTAAAACAAGATTGCGTGCTTTTATTACTTAGAGAAATAGATCCGATTAGTGCCAAATTTATTATACGTATAATAACACATACGCTACGTTTAGGTTTTTCTGATATGACATTAATTGATGCATTCTCTTGGATGTTGGTAGGAAATAAGTCTTTACGCAAAGAAATGGAAAACGAATATAATTTATGCGTAGATATTGGCCTTGTCGCATACAATGCAAAAAAAGAAGGCATTGACGGTGTTAAGAAACTAACAATGCGTGTTGGGATACCTGTGCGTCCAGCAGCAGCAGAAAGATTGCCAACTCCTAAAGATATTATAGAAAAGATTGGCCATTGCATAGCACAGCCAAAAATAGATGGCTTTAGGTTACAAGTGCATCTTGATAAAACAGGTAAAGAACCTGTTGTAAGGTTTTTCTCACGTAACCTTGTTGATATGTCACACATGTTTCCTGATTTAGTAGAAGCTTTATTAAAATTAAATGTTGATACATTAATTTGTGAAGGTGAAGCTGTAGTTTATGATGTCGACACAGGCAACTTTGTGCCATTTCAAGAAACAATTAAACGTAAACGTAAACACGGTATTGAAGAAGCTTCAACTGAGTTACCATTAAAATTATTCTTATTCGATATTTTATATTTAAATGGCGAATCACTTTTGCATTTGGGCTGTGAAGCTAGACGCGATAAATTAAAAATTGCGTTAAAGCCTAAATCTCCTAAAGATGTTCAAAATACAATAAATCTAATAGAAGAAAAAAAAGTAGAAACAGCAAAAGAGCTAGAAGATTACTTTTTAGAAAAAGT
>JARLHJ010000017.1 GCA_031292305.1 Candidatus Babeliales bacterium | reverse complement strand
TATTATAACATAAAGTTCTAAATTGGCCAAAATAGGGTTTGTTAACTTTTTAATATTCTTTCTTTGGCAATTTCCAGGGCAACTTCCCGGGGTATCTTACCCATGGCCTTAGATTCTTCTAAAATTAGTTTTGTATTTTTTGGTATAGTGTTTTCTATTCTTTTAAACATATCTTCTGGCGTCCCATTAATATGTTCAGTATAAGAGCTTATCACACCGCCCGTATTGCAGACTATATCTGGAACTACCCATATACCTTTTGCATGAAGTGCTTTTTCAACCTCTATAGATGCCGGAATGTTTGAGCCTTCTACAATTAGTTTTGCTTTAATTTTATCGACATCATTTAATCTAACTCTATCGGGTATCGCAGCTGTTATTAAAATATCTACATCGGCTTCTAAGATTGTGTCATTATGAAAAACTAAAGAATTAGGATGTTTTATTACAGAGCCATACATCTCTATCGATTCAATTAATAACTCGTGGCTTAAGCCGTTAGAATTATGAGTAAGTCCATCGCGATCAGATACATGCGTAATTTTTGCGCCAATCTCTGTTAGGAATTTGCCTGCAAACGAACCAACATTGCCATAACCTTCAATAGCTATTTTTGCATTTTTAATATCTATACCCAAAAACTCACAAGCTTGTTTAGTGGCCAGGAATACGCCGTATCCAGTGGACCCAAGTTCATGTGGAATACCACCCATGTCTATTGGCTTGCCTGTACATGCTTTGTTATCACCGATGGTTTGCGCAAATAAACGCATTTCTTCTTGGGTTGTTGCAATGTCTGGACCTGCAATATATAAATCGGGGACTAAGTTTTTAATGCTTTTTGCAAAAGCAACAATTATATCTTTTTTTTGTTGCGCTGTTAGTGATCTTGAATCTCCAACAATGCCTGATTTTGCTCCACCAAATGGTAAATCAGCAAGTGCACACTTATATGTCATTGCTCTAGCCAAATCAGCGACTTCTTGTGCAGTGACTGAAGGGGTCATTCTGATCCCACCCTTGCCAGGCCCCAGAATTGTATTATCTATAACCAAGAAACCGTGCATTTTAGTTTTAGGGTCATAAACTTCAATAATTTTTTCTGGTCCAAAAACATCAAAATTAATCATTTAAGCCCTTTTATACTTGTTTTAATATTTAAAAAATATAACTTTAGAATATAGGGATTTCTTAAAATGCAAAACAATTTTTTACAACTTGGTTTACAAAAACTAAACTTATCGACCATTTTTTTTATTAATTTATTTTTAATTTTGGGAATTACTTGTCAAAGAAATAATCTCCCGGTATTAATATTAGTTTCTTTATTATCTTTAATTTGTTCTTTATACGCATGTTATATTAAAGACAAGTTAGACAATTCTTTCATATATCCAATAGCTTTTTTAATTGGTGCTCTTTTATACCAAAATCAACAGTCTAATTTTTCTTCTTTTATAAATGAATATTGCAAAAAACAATTTGATGTTATCGCAGTGATACAAGATATAACAATAGCTAAATCTAACAAAAAAAAATTAATG
Organism: Candidatus Babeliales bacterium; assembly: GCA_031292305.1. Lineage (GTDB taxonomy): Bacteria > Babelota > Babeliae > Babelales > JABDEC01 > JARLHJ01. The sequence goes on along the minus strand of JARLHJ010000017.1, from coordinate 10,929 downwards.
CTTAATGTTAGTAAAATCACTCATACTAGCCAATGGCAAAACACAAACCAGACAATAAAATTAACCTTGGATCAAAAAGCTGATATTAGTAACTTGCAAATTTCTGATGAGATTAAAATTAATAATTTATTTTTTAAATTTCCCAATAGCTTCTTAAGAGATAATTTATTAAAAGAAGAAATATCTGCGTATACAACTACAAAATATTTTTCTTATGAATTTATAAAAAAACCAACTTATTCTTTTAACAGATTTTTTAAGAATCTACGAAACAAAATTTTTGCAAGACTAAAAGAAAAAATGAGTAAAGAAACATTTGCTTTGTTTTCTTCAGTATTCTTAGGAAACAAAAGTGTTGGGATGCGAACTTTGTCTCAATTTAAAAAAAAATTTAACAATTGGGGTTTAGCTCACTATTTGGCAAGATCAGGACTGCATTTAGTGGTTATATTTTTGGCATGGTTTTTTATTATATCTATCTTTCCTATATCTTTTATAATTAAACAAATAATTATTTTTTTTATTATTTTTGTATATTCATTATTAAGTTGGAGTAGCATTCCATTTATTAGATCACTTATAACTTTTACGTTATATAAAATTTGCATCATATTTAATTTGCAAATTAATACACTACACTGTCTTAATTTAGCTTGTTTAATAATGTTGTTGATAAATCCAATTCAGTTATTTTTTTTAGACTTCCAATTAAGTTTTGTATTAACCTTTGCGCTAATCTGGATAAATTCATTTAACCTCAACCAATAAATCCAACTCTTGCTTTATCCCCAACCAACCCAATATTATTAATAAAAACTCAAATTACTTTTTATAGGGGAAAGCTATGAAACTAGTGACTAAAATTTTATTGTTCATGGTTACTTGCTCAACTTTTATTTTTAATCAAGCAAGCCCGATATCAAATTCACCCACAACACATGAACAAAAAAATGTTAGAAATAAAAAAAACTGGACCCTAATGGTTTATATTGCAGCAGATAACAATCTTAATATATTTGCATGGGGAACCATAAGGCAATTAGCAAAGGGCGCCAATGACAATGTGAATATTGTTGTACAACTTAATGAACCTGGAAGACACAAAAAAACAGAACGATATTTAATAGAAAAAAACAATGCAATATTACTAAACAAAGACAATACAAAAAAATTAGATAGTGGCGACCCGCAAACTTTAATTGATTTTGGTACTTGGGTAATTCAAAATTATCCAGCCGAAAATTACATGATTGTATTGTCGGACCATGGAAGTGGAGCAATAGATTTAGATAGACATTTATCCAGACTTATAAATCCAACAGAATTATTTGTATTAAATCCTTCTAATTTAATGTTAGAACTAGATAGAAGTATTTCATTTTTAGATTTCTTTGAGAAAAAAGAAGAAGAGTTGCGTGGAATATGTTTTGATGAAAACTTCCAATCATATTTAAATAATCAAAAACTTGATTATGCATTTAAAAAAATTTGTGAGAGTCAGCCAAACTTTAAATTTAATATAATTGGATTAGATGCATGCTTAATGCAAATGATTGAAATTAGCAACTTGATAAAACCATATGCAGATATATTGGTTGCTTCACCAGAAGTTGAGCTTGGACCAGGATGGAGATATGACACTCTTTTGAAACCATTCAGTACACATAATTTAGATCCAGTAAGTTTCGCAAAACATATAGTAAAGGCCTACGAGCAAACATATATTGATATAACCAATGATTACACTCTATCTGCAATAGATCTTCACGCTGTAGACAAACTTGAAAAAAATATTAATGGAGTTGCTGAAATACTAATCGAAATAATGGCAACTCAAAAAAATGGGTCAATTAAAAAAACTGTAAAAGACTGCAAAAAAAACATTAGCTTTGAAGAGCCTAGCTACATAGACTTAACCAGCTTTTACGAAAATCTGTTAAATAATATATCTAAATTTAATAACTCCAACACAAAAGCAATAGAACTAAACAAGAAACTAGAAACTGAACTCAAAGAAGGTATTAAGCTTTTAAAATCAATAATCCTAGAAAATGTACGCGGAAAAAATATTACTTACTCTAAAGGAGTGTCTATTTATTTCCCTGAAAAAACAATACATAATTCTTATATAAAAACTAGCTTCGCCCAAACCAATCAATGGGTAAATCTGCTTTTACACTATATTAATTCTAAAAATTAGTATTTATGAATAACTGAAAATCAAAAGACTGGGGATAACTTGTGGATAAGCTGGGGATAAGCTGGGGATAACTTGTGGATAAGTTTTTGAATCAATTGATCAAATCGTCAAATTTAAAGAAGTATTTCGAATAAGAGCCATAGGACGAGGTTTTGCTACACCCCCACAAGTTATCCACAAGTTATCCCCAAGTTATCCCCAGCTTATCCACATGTTGCGCTCTTTTAAATAGTCAAAAAAGGCCTTCTAGAAGTGTATATAAACTTGTTGCGCAAAAGTTATCCCCAGAAAACCCATTCACCTATTACTGTTATTTATATATATATCTTTATTAAGAATTTAATTACTTACACCAAACGGATTGTAAAATGTCAAAACTTGATCCTTTTCTTTTTTTTAATTTTTGATAGACTTTTTAAAAACCTTCAATGCTTTGTTTCTAAATCCAAGGGATAAATGTGAATCTTGTAGACGTTATAAATCAATTAGTAGAAGAAAGAGGACTAGATCGCAATATCCTCAATTCAATCATTTGCGAAGGTATTTTGGCGGCCTACCAAAAAAAGTATGAAAACCTTGAGTTAAAGGTCGATTATAACAAAAAGACCGGAGAAGCAGAAGTCAAAGTTAAGAAAATAGTCGTCCCTACGGTTGAAGTAGAAGACGAAGAAATAAGCTTAAGAAAAGCTAAAAACATAGAAGCTAGTGTTGAGCTAGATGATGAAATCTGGGTGCCTTTCGATGGCAAAATTGGCAGAATTGAGACACTAAAAGCAAAGCAAGTAATTTCTGAAAAAATTAAATCAATAGAATATGAAATCGTTTACAAGAGCTTCAAGGACAAAGAAGGCACAATTGTATATGGAGTTGTGCATCGCTGTGAAAGAAGTGGGGCATTGGTTAAATTGGGAGATGCTTTGGCTTTTTTGCCAAATTCTCTTTCGATACCAGATGAAAAATGCAATGTCGGCCATCCAATCAGGGCTGTTTTAAAAGAGGTTCTAACTGCGCCTAGAAATGAAAGCCAGTTAGTGCTAGACAGAAGATCTCCAGCCTTTCTGAAGGGTCTTTTCGAATTAGAGATCCCTGAGGTTTTTGAAAAATTAGTAGAAATAAAAAAAATAGTTAGAATTGCCGGATATAAATCCAAAGTTGCAGTAGTCTCCAACGACTCTAACATAGACCCTGTAGGGACATGTGTTGGAATTGGAGGGGCCCGCATAAAACCTATCTTGAAGGAGATAGGTGGTGAAAAGATCGACGTCATTAGGTTGACAGATTCTATTTCTGAGCTTGTTAGAGATTCGCTTAAGCCTGCGCAAATCGACAAAGTTGAAATACTGGATAAAAACACTGTAAGAGTTTGGTTACCAGAGGATCAAAGGTCTTCGGCTATAGGAAAAATGGGCCAAAATATAAACTTGGCATCTCAGATAACCGGCATGGACATTCAGTTAGTTGAAGTAAAAGAAGCAAAAAAAGAAGAGAGCAGTAAGAGCATCAATCTTGAAGACATTTGATTCTTGAAAAAATTTAATAAAAACTAAAAATGGAGAGCATGATATGCGTGTTTATGAATTTTCTCGAGAAGTCGATGTCCCAAGCAAAGAGCTTTTAAAATTGCTTTCTGATGCTGGATACAGCATCCAAAGCCATATGTCTCTTTTAACAGAAGAACATGTTTCTTTTTTAAATAAGAAGCTAAAAAAAGAAGAATCTTTGCCTTCAGGAAAAACTGAGTCTTTGAAACCTACAAAAACAGAAAATAAAGAAACATCAAATAAAGTGATTCAAAAAGAAAAACAAGTTGCGGCAGATTCAAGCATTAAGCTTCAGTCAGATGTAAGTGTATTAGCCGAAAATAAACAATTAGTCCCAGAAGATCAGAAACCTAAGATTAATCAAAAAAAATCTGAAACAACACAAGAATCAAAAAAAGTAATTATTCTAACATCTATGACTGTTGGTGATCTAGCAGATAGAATAGGTGTGCCTTCTGGCGAAATTATTTTAAATTTATTAAAACGCGGACTTCTTTTAAACAAAAACCAAGTTATTAAAGAAGATGTAGTAGAGCAAATAGCAAAACAACATGGACTAGAAGTGGTTATGCCAAATTTAGAATCCAAGGTAGTTGAGCAAACCAAGCTGGGACTTAAGGATCAAAAACACAGAGCCCCTATTGTAGTTGTTATAGGTCATGTCGATCATGGCAAGACTACTCTTTTAGATTTTATTAGAAAAACACGTGTTGTAGCCAAAGAAAAAGGTGGAATAACACAACATTTAGGTGCGTACGAAGTTGAAACACCAAATGGAAAAATAGTATTTTTAGACACTCCTGGCCATGAAGCATTTACAAAAATGCGTCAACGTGGAATAAAATCAGCAGATATAGCTATTTTGGTAGTGGCAGCAGACGATGGTGTTATGCCACAAACTGTTGAAGCTATCAAACAAGCTCAATCAGCAGATGTTCCTATTATTGTCGCTATAAACAAAGTAGACAAAGTTCCGGTTGCAAAATTGGAAGATATTAAAGCTCAGCTTTCAAAATATGAACTACTTACAGAAGATTGGGGTGGTCAAACCCTTTGTGTTCCAATTTCGGCTAAGCTTGGTCAAGGTATTGATCAACTGTTGGAAATGATTTTACTACAAGCCGAAATCATGGAATTAAAATCTGATGAAACAATAGATGCTTGTGGGTATGTTTTAGAGTCAAAAATTGAAAAAGGACTAGGTCCTGTTGCTACTTTTATAGCACAACATGGCAGTATTAAGATTGGTGATTTCTTTTTGTGTGGAGACACTCAGGGCAAGGTCACGGTATTGATAGATTCTGCAGGAAAAAGAATTAAAAGTGTAGGTCCGGCTATTCCTGTACAAATTTCTGGTTTTGATGTATTGCCTCAAGCGGGTGATTATTTGCAAGTTGTCTCACAACAAGAATTTTATAAAACAAAAGAATCAAAAGTTGAACAAAGAGATCTTTATGCTATCAAGCAGATACCAGAAGATGCTATAAAAGTTATTATCAAAGCAGATGTTGCTTCATCAAAAGAAGCTTTGGTCAATTCTATAGAAAAACTTTCTAAAAAAAGTGAAAAGAAAGTTTACATTGTCCATGCTGCTATGGGTAATGTCACAGAAACTGATGTTATGTTAGCAGTTGATACAAAATCTACAATCTATGCATTCTCTGTAAAGCCAGAAGCAAAGATATTAGCATTGGCACAGAGATATTCTGTACCGGTTAAAATATTTTATGTAATTTATCACCTTCTTGATGATATTACTGAAATCATTAAAAGCGAAAAGAAAATTGAATATAAGCGCGTTAAGTCTGGCGAAGCTATTGTTAGAAAAGTTTTTGATATAAAAGATCTTGGTGTAATAGCTGGTTTTTATGTTAAAGATGGTAAAATTCTAAGAGATGGAACTATTACTATATTTAGAAATAATAAAAAAATAGGTCAAGGCTCAATAAAAAGCTTGCAGCGAGAAAAGAAAAACATGAAAGAGGTTGCTGCAGGGTTTGAAGGAGCGTTAATAATTGATGGGTTTAAGGATTGGGCAATCGACGACAGAATAGAATGTTCTGTTGATGTGGCACAAATTTAAATATGATTTCATTTTCCATTTATACAAGCTTGTTGGTAACGTTTTTAATTTCATTTTTTGTTACTTGTTTGCTGGTTCCAATTTTAAGAAAATGTGCTTTTAGGTTAAAAATTGTTGATGCTCCAGATGGAAAACTTAAGGTCCATGAAAAAGTAACACCGTATTTGGGTGGTGTTGCAATCTACTTAGCAATTATTTTAACTCTTTTATTAAGATTTCAATACAATAATGACACACTTATTTTAATGATAAGTGTGTCATTATTGATGTTATTGGGTTTGGTAGATGATATTTATGCTATAAAACCATTATTAAAATTTTCAGGCCAAATTCTTAGTCTTATTTTACTTGGCGCAACCAATTTTTATTTTAAAGATCTTATTTTTAATAAATATCTAACTTTTACTCTTAATTTATTTTGGAATCTATCAATAATTAATGCATTTAATTTAATAGATGTTATGGATGGATTGTGTACAACAGCTGCAATTACATCAACAATTGCTTTTGTTGTTGTTTCTTTGATCTTTAATCAGATAAGTGTTGCGATTTTATTAACCGCATTTTTAGGTTCGCTTGTTTCTTTTTTAATTTTTAATTTCCCAGCAGCAAAAATCTATCTTGGCGACTCGGGTTCAATGTTTATAGGCGGATTTTTGGGACTAATTCCTTTCCTGTTAAATTGGTCTTCTTTGCATATAGCTATAACAAGCTCGTGTATTTTGTTAATAATACCAATTTTAGAATTAGTTTCTTTGATAGCAATTAGGTCTTATAAACGAATTCCTTTTTATATGGGTAGTCCTGATCACTTTTCTATCTACTTAAGATTAAAGGGTTGGAGCAAGAAAAAGGTTTTGTTGTATGTTGCTTTTGTAAATATATTAGTAGCCTTAATAGTTTTATTAAATATTTTAAATTATATTTCATTGTTGAGTGTAATGCTATTAATAAGCATTATTGTGGGATTATGGTTTCTAATTATTTGTTTTTAATATATTATTAAATACAGCGCAACAAAAAAACCAAAACTATTTAAAATTGTTACTTTTGGTTATCGGCTTCTAGAGCTTTCTTTTGGAAGTCAAATAAAAACAATGTTGTTTTTTATTATAATTGCAACAAAGTTGCGCAAAAAAAACTAAAAACACTTATTGAATAGAGTTTAGAAGTTGTTGCAAAATTAATATAAAATTTTTTAATTGTTTTTTTATCAATATTAATAAATATTTAAAAACACCCTCGCATACTTTCCTAATAATGGTTAGGATATACTGCAAATTAGGAATTGGTTAACCCCAGTTCCTTTTTTATTTTGTCAATATTGCTAAAGGCGTGTCTTTTATTGGTTCCAGATTTTTTTCAGACAATAAACTTAAAACCAGTTTAAATTGTGGGACATAATCTTGTATAGTTTCTATCGGAACTTCCAAAATTTTAATTACATTTATGAAACGCGCATCGTTAAATAGTAGCTTAAATGCAGTTTCACCAATTTTACCTTTTCCTAAAAACTCATGTCTATCAACCTTGCAACCAAGATCTTTTTTTGAATCATTTACATGTATAACTTTTAATAAATCTATTCCTAGTATTTTATCAAAATCTTGCCACATATTCTCGTAAGTTTCTTTTGTGCGAAAATCATAGCCAGCTGCAAACGCATGGCATGTATCAAAGCATATACCTACTTTGTCTTTGAATTTGATGTGGCTGTAAATTTCAGCTAATTGCTCAAATCGTGATGCAACGCTTGTACCTTGTCCAGCCATTATCTCTAATAATACAATGGTTTGTATTTTGTTATTAGCATAAATTTCATTAATATTGTCAGCAACACGCTTTAAAGAATCCTTTTGTTCTGCAACTCCACGCGTGCCTGGGTGTAGAACTAAGTACTTTATACCTAATTGGTCACATCTTTCTAATTCATCTTTTAAGGCGTCTCTAGATTTTACAGAAGTGTCATCATCTAAAGAAGCAATATTTATTAAATAACTTGCATGTGCAATTACAGATTTAATTGTAGAGTTTTTTAAAGTGTTTTTAAACAACTCAGCATCTTCGCTTGAAATAGGCTTTGCATGCCATTGGCGATTGCTTTTGGTAAATATCTGAATAGCTGTGCAATGTATAGATTCACCCTCCTTGAAAGCTTTATGCAGGCCGCCAGATATAGACACATGACCACCTAATAACAATTTATTTTTATTCATTTTCTCAAATTCTCTTGTTTAAATACGGTTTTTACTCGTTTTTGATTGACAAAATTTTAAATATTACTACATTTTAAATTGAATTTTCCTTTTGTTATAAAGCAAAATTTTTAAAAACTCAGTCAAAATTCTATTCTTAATATTAGCCAAATGGAACAAATTTATGAAGACCCGATCTTTATCTGTATTTATATTATTTATTTTTTTATTAAAACCCTTACTTGCTGTAGATACAGAAGTTAAAGATGGGGGATCTTCTGCAAAAATCAATACAACAGAAGAAGTAAAAAAAGAAACAGAAAAAAACGACAAATCAAAAGATGAACAAAAAAAAGAAAAATCAAAATCAGAGAAAAAAAATATATTTGAAGTTTGTGAAGGCGGAAATAAGTTTAGCATTGGTTTAAAAAATAGAACAGAAGCCTTTTATGCAAGATCTACAAGATTGCTAAGTGGCAGTCCATTAGATCAAGTAGTCTATCCTCAAACAACTATCGAAGTATCTATTTATGCAGAAACAGAAGAAGCTGTAAAAGCGCAATTAATATTGCGTAATAAAAGTAGATGGGGTAATCCTAATTCTATAGCTCAAACAACAGAATCCCCTGTTAAATTAGTAGATGGTGAATTTGGAACTCATAAACACTTTTTAGGCAGACAAATTGTTTGGGTGAAAGAGTGTTGGGCAGAAATTTTATTAAATAAAGCTTTTGAATTGCCAGCAAAAAAAGAACACACCTGGAAGATGGGATTATTCCCTTTTGAATTAGGTAGAGGTATATCTTTGGGAAGTGCTTATGCAGTCTCACCTGGGTTAATTGGTTTTTTTAATAGTAATATTATTGATCAGTTCGCTCCCGGATCTTTGATTCACGGTACTATTTGTGAAGACAAATTAAAACTTTATTACGATTTTTATGTCGCTGTTTTAGATAATAAGTCTGACAGTTTTGACGTTGTAAACTCAAAAATATATGCACAAGAAATTGGAAGAAGAGACAATCCCTATAGAGGTTTTGGAAAAATTAACTATCTTATAGCTGGTAAAGTTGATTGGATTACAGAGTCAATTTTTGGTAATGACAAACTTATTATTGAGCCTTATGGTTTATATAATAAAGATCCAGAGCAGCGCGTAGAATTTCCATCAGATGCAAGTAGTAATTTAGGTACATTTGGTATTTATGTCGATTATACAGGCAAATGTTTTGAGTGGGGATGTGATTTTGCTTTAAACTATGGCGCTCAAAATGTAAAAGCTTGGGATAGAAATATAATTGAATTTGGAGAACGCGAAGGTAGAATTGTTGAACAATATAGTCGCGTATTCCAAGGAAAAGACAAAAAAATTAAAGCATTAGTAACAGATGCAAACAAAGTAATTGTCAATGGATCAGCTCAAAGCCCAGCTTTAAATGGAAAAGAAATAGGTACCTCTGATTTATATAATGGAAACAATAGATTTAGAGCTGGATATAAAAATAAATACAAAGGTGGATTTATGTTTGTATCAGATGCAACTTATAAATTTACTGATAAGTTTCAAATTTCTGCGACATTAGGGCTTGCAACTGGCGATGAAAACCCTAACAGAAATCTAAAAGATCCATTAGACAGTGAGATGGATGGTGATTATCAAGGATTTATAGGGCTTCAAGAGGTTTACTCAGGTAAAAGAGTTAAATCGTTGTTTATAATTGGTTCAAATAAATTGGTACGTCCTTTAAGTTTTCCAGATGTAGAAATTGCACCTATTGAAAGATTTGCATCAGATACACCAGGCTTTTCAAACTTAGTTTACGGAGGTCTTGGGTTAACTTGGAAGCCAGTTAGTTCAACAGGAAAACAAGTAAATATAAATACGAACGTTATAAGTTATTGGCAAGAACAACCTACCAAAAAATTTAGCAGAACTTTAAAGCGAACAATTAATGAACTTGCAAGTAGTTATTTGGGCACAGAAGTAAGTCTTTGGTTTGATGCTAAATTGCTTAAATCTCTTAAAGCATTTATAATCACAGGTGTGTTTATTCCGGGTCAACATTATAAAGATATTAAAGGTACTCCTTTAAATGCTGATCAGTTAAAGATTTTAGACAAAGTTAATGATACAGGCTATAAAGGCGCGATTCCTCCTATTTTAGGGGATCATTGGGCTTATGTTCTCAATTTTGGACTTGAATATAATTTCTAAAGGTTGAATAATGCAAGGTTATATAAGAACGGCAAGTTGCGGACAAATTACAGAAAATTTTTTAAACAGAACAGTAAATTTATCTGGTTGGGTCAATAGAAGACGAGATCATGGAAATTTAATTTTTATAGATTTACGCGATAGAAGCGGATTGGTGCAATTGGTATTTAATCCTGCATTTTCAAAAGAAGCGCATGAATTAGCGCATGACTTAAGGTCAGAAGATGTTATTTCTATTGAAGGCTTAGTTGTCAAAAGGTCTCCAGAAACAATCAACAAAGAACTATCGACTGGATTGATAGAAATTCAAATAAGTAAATTAGAAATTTTAAACAAAGTAACTAAGAGTTTGCCTTTTAATTTAGAAGATACTGATAAAGTAGAAGAAGAATTAAAGCTTAAATATAGATATCTTGAATTACGTAGTGAAAAAGTTCGTAAAAAATTTGAATTAAGAAATCAAATTATTTATGCGATTCGTGAAGTGTTACATGGTGACGGTTTTTACGAAGTTGAAACTCCAATTTTGACTAAAAACACCATGGAAGGTGCGCGTGAATTTATAGTGCCTTCTCGCATTCATCCACGTTCGTTTTATGCATTGCCACAATCTCCTCAGCTATATAAACAAATTTTAATGGCTGGTGGATTTGAAAAATATTATCAAATTGCAAGATGTTTCAGAGATGAAGATT
>JARLHJ010000016.1 GCA_031292305.1 Candidatus Babeliales bacterium | reverse complement strand
TTTTGCCTGTAGTTGCACTCCATATCTTTACCGAAATATCTGGACTACGCCCTGAAGATGCTAAGTAATCACCATTTGGAGACCATGCAATAGAGAAAATTTCAGAAACATTCACGAGTGTACCAATTTCTTCAAATCTATTCGGTTTTACTTTATCTATAATTACCTGTGATAAATCTGTAGGAAATGTAATTTGACTATTTGAAACTTCAATAATATTTGATAATTTAGCATGCAAAGGAATTTCTGCGGAAGAAAATGAGGGAGAATAACTGCTGGCTGCTGCGGCGGCAGCATACGCTTGAGCATTGGCGACGGCAGGATAAACATAGCTGGAAGAACTACTGGCTGCAGCGGCTGCGGCGGCAGGAGCAGATAATTTATGACTTAATTTCTGTTTTTTGCTACTTGGCTCTTCTAGGCCATATAAAGAAATGTTAACTATTAGAAAAAGAATAAAATAACGCATTAATAACCCCTTAAAATATATAGTCCCTATATTTTTATCTTATTCTTATTTAACAATTATTCAATCAAGATTGGATAAAATTTTAAAAACTGATACTTTATACCTGATCTATATTTTCAAGCAAAAAATTGGATAATATGTATAAAACAAGCAAACAATACATTTATGTAATATTATTTATTTTTATAACACTTTTTTATATAAATAAAATGCTATTCCTTTCTACAGGCATATTAGAAAATACGTTCTCTTATATAACCCATCCCATTTTGAATTTACAAAATCGAATAGTAAGCCCAATACGTAATTTTAGAGAAAAATTAACAACAATTGACCAGCTTCAAACTAAGCTTACAAATGAAACCAAAGAACGTGAAAATCTTCTTGAAGAAAATATAATGCTAAAATCTTCTTTAGCTCATATGGAACAAGTAATTGAATATGTTGGTTTTAAAAAGAAATATGATTTAAATAATGCTATAACTACGCAAATTATTATGCGTGAAATTACAGACCAAGGACATTATTTTTATATAGACAAAGGCTCAAATTCTCAAATTACCAAAGATATGATTGCTGTATATAAAAATTGTTTAGTCGGTAAAATAATAGAAGTGTTTCCTACAAAAAGTCGAGCAGTATTTATAACTGATTCTGTATGCAAAGTTGCTGCCTTCTGTTTTAAAACAGGCGCTATTGGAATTTATGAAGGCATTAATGAAACCAATCGTACACACTTATCATTTGTTAGTCATTTAGATACACTCGCACAAGATGATTTAGTAATATCAAGCGGTGAAGGTTTAATTTTCCCTAAAGGCTTAGGATTAGGTAAAATTATCGACTTTAAAAAAGTAAATGAAGTTCAATATGAAGTTAATATTAAACCACTAATTGATATCAACACTGTTTCTTATTGCTGCCTGGTTAGAAAATAAAAATTTTTTAATCAAAAATATTTCTTTTCTAATTCTTCAAAACCCTAACTTGTAACAAGATAGATATAATAAGCTACAATTTAAAACTAAGAATTTAAACTTGCTTTTAATAATCTTAATTTTCTAAAATAATTTAAAACAATAAAGGATAAAATTATGCTTAATAAGTTTAAATTTTTTATTTTGATAACCTTAATTTTCTTTAATAAAATTAATTGCCAAGACATAGAAGATTCTTATACATTTAAGTCTAAAGGGTTGCTTATCTTTTTAGATGATTCAGAAACAGGAAGGCTAGGTCCCATATCAACTGATGCAATGTCAGCAATCGCACAAAAGGCCGGGCCTATTATTATTTCAGCGTCTGTAATTTATAATATTATTTCTAACAAAAATTGTCTTAAAGATCCGGCACTAGAACGCTTTAATAAATATAAAAAAATAAAATCACAAGTTTCACAAAATAAAAGCTTAAATTCTGATTTTAACAAACCCGAATCTGAAAAAGAAAAATTATGCATTGCATCTAGTGGAATAAATTTTAATGATAAAGATTGGATTATCAAAAAAATTACTGCATCTATTTTATTACTTATTCCAAACGATTATCTAAATCAAGAGAAAATTAATACCAATTCTGTAAGACAATATTTGCCAAATAACCAACTAACCGATGTTGAATACAAGATGGGTCTTAAAGTAAACCATTTAAAAACAATAACAATAAATGATATTGATATTAAACATTTTAAAGGCAACCCTCCCATATATGCTAATTATTTTATAAATTCAGTTTGGAGTGGTAAAAAAAGTGCTATTTTTGTTACTCGAGCAGAATATAAGGATCTAAAAAAAGAAAAAGTTTTACCTCAATGGGTTATTTATATAACTGGTCATGGCATGATTGGGGAATCAATTGTAGATGTTTCAATTACAAATTTTAAAAAATTTCTAGAATTTTTAGATACTAAAATCAATACAAAACTTTTTGTATATACATCATGCTATGCAGCAGGTCTTAATACTGAATTAATTTATAAAGATTCTAAATCTCCTTTACAAAAAAAATATTCGTTTGCAATTGTAACCGAAGCGCTCACAGATGCACCTACTAGTGGGCGAGGATTCAATCTTGATTTAACAAATGATAAATCGAATATATCATATTCAGGAAAAATCGATTTTTCAGAATTTTTAAATAAAGCAACTAGCTCAGAAAAAATCGATTTTATTGATATAATTGAACCTATATTCAAGGACGCTAAAATCACAGATAAAACTAAAAATTTAAACGAAATACCTCAAATTAAATTACCTGGACTAGAATGGTTTTCAGTAATGAACAGTCGCGAAGAAATTGTCTCTATAGGTAACATTTTGGCTAAATCTAGAAATCCAAACAACCCTTTAGATGTGGTAAAATTTTTCAAAACAACCCCGCTTGTAATTTTACTTTATGCTCCTACTATTCCTTTTGAACTTATAATACCAAAAGATATTACTATTATTTCTATGATTCCGGATAATGTAATGCATTCAATAAAAAAAATCACTTTAAATAACTACGATATTCTTGATTTTTTTAACAATCAATTGTATTCAATAGAAAATTTAGAAGCTACAAAGGGTTTTTGGATTGAAGAAATTAACGGTATTTTTAAAGAACTTTCTAATACCCAGGAACCTATAATTATTAAAAATGTATTACTTTATACTGATGAATTCATTTATTTCACATGGGAAAATAAATTTTACAAATTTAAAAATTCAAAATTGACTGAAATAAAAGAGAAAGAATATAAAAAGGAAATGAAATTTGCAAAAAAAGGGGTAGTGGCAACCCAAGAAAGTTTTGTTGAAAAAACCACCTCAAAAGATATCAAAAAAATTCAAGATACCTTAATTAAAAAACAGGCTGATCTTAAAGAAAAATAACAACCTAAACAATAAATTTTTTAAAAATCTATTGTCAATAATATTAAATGACTTCTTAGACTAATTAATTAAAAAATAATTAGTCTAAGAAATATAACTTAACACCAAACAATTTTTTGGTGAAATATAAAAACAGAAACACTAATCCACACAATGGCCCTACCCAAAACCAGAAACCTATTTTGTCTATAAAAAAGTTAGATAAAGTTGCTGGCAAGTAAACTTGTATGAGATTAAATAATAAATAATACGAAGCAAAAAATAATGTTAATGTGCAAATTAGTTGTATTAAATATCTATAAATAAATGTAAATAAATATTTTGGGTAAATAGTAAACTTATATTTTTTAAATAAAAATAAAAAGAAGAAAAATGTTTGCAAAAAACCCAATGAAATTGTGGTAGCACAAGCAACACCTGATGCATTAAAATAAGGCATTAATAATTTGCTTAGCGTATAATTCATAATTGTTGCAAAAATAGAAACCAGCATAGGTATTTTGCTATCACTTAATGAATAATAAATATTTAATAAAATTTTATTTAAAGAAAAGAATAACAAGCCGGACAAAAAAATAATAAAAATAGATTGTGCTTCAGGCATTCTAGCAATCGGGAAGCTTTTAGACATAAATAGTGTCATAAAAATTTTGTCTGCAAAAAAACTCATTAAAATAGTTGCTGGTACAATTACCCAAATTACTAACTTCGTAGATTCTAACAAATAATAACTTAATCTTGATGGCGCATGCTTTCTTATATTGGCAAAATGCGGCAATAATATTGTAGAAAGTGCCGTTGCAAATACCCCTAAAGGTATACCCATAAAGCGCCAGGCATAATCTATTAAAGAAATAGACCCTGATGGTAAATAAGAGGCTAGATTTTCATCTATAAAGAAGTTTATCTCCATAATGCTCATACTAAAAAATATTGGTAAAAATATAAGCATCACTTTTTTAAAGTTAACCCAAGCTTGTTTGTCTATTTTACCAAAACTAAAACCTAATTTAAAGTACATAAAAATATGCAAAAGAAATTGCAAAAAACCACCGAACAATATTGCGTAACATAAAAAAGTTATTGGTAAGTTATAGACTAAGCCTAATATTAATGCCGTTATAAAGACTACATTTAAAAGCACAGGTGCAAATGCTGGCACGAAAAAATGGCTTACAGATTGTAATGAGCCTGTTAGTAATGCACTGCTTGATAAAAATAAAATAAAAAATATTAATATTTTTAAAAGTGGTGCTGTTAAAGCAATCTGTTCTGGTGAAAACCCTGGGGTTGTTACAGAAACTATAAAATCAGAAAATGAGAAAACTAATATACAAAAGACTAATAAAAAGCCTTCAAAAATTAAAAAAGCTAGCGATATTAAACTATTGGCTTCTTGTTTATTGTCTGTTTTTACAATTGTTACTATTGTTGGTATAAATGCTGCGCTTAATGCACCTTCTGCAAAAATTTTACGCAATGAATTAGGTATTTTAAATGCTGTTAAAAAAGCGTCTGACACTACCCCAAATGGCAAGTATCTGGCCAATAAAGATACTCGAATAAAACCTAATGCACGGCTTATTAATGTTGAACCACCCACTTGAAGCGTTTTTTTTATTATCGATTTTTTGCTTAAAATTGTATTCATGTAAAAAAACTTTTTATTTAAAGGTATAAAACTTAATTTTAATTTTAATGCTTTAAATAAAATTCTCTACATAAATTATTGGATTTTATATTTTATTACATCTCTCGACTCGTATCCGTATATATTTAATAGGGTCAGACGTCCTGTAAGAGCAAAATCTTTCAACTCACGCTTACCTCGACGGATCCTTCGACAAGCCCAGGGCGAAAGAGGTAATTACGGTAGTTGAGAGATCGGTTCTAATTCCCAAACTTAAATACACTATTTAATTTTAAAATTCTAAATTTATTTAGCGTACGTGAAACCTTGCCGAATTTATTTATTACTTGAATTTGTGTCTCTTTTAAATGGCATTCTTTTAACTGTTCAAAAGTATTAATATCTTTAAATATCTTACCAACTTCAATTTCATGTAACTTTCCATGACCTGATGTGTATCCTCTGGCTTCTATACACATATTTTTTCTAACATCAGAAATTACAATAATATGACCGCAGAACCAAATTAAATCACCTGCTTTAATTTGATCTTCCTGCTGTATTGAATCAAGATGTTTATTAATAGTTAAGCAATCTTTAAAGAAATAAGGAATTCTACAAATTTGCGCCGCACGTAAAATTAAACCTGAACAATCAAAACCAGAGTGAGGCATATTTTGGCAATTTTTTGTAGATATACAATTATCCATATTGCAAACTTGTTTTTTTAATTGTGCAGTTGTACTTGGTAATTGTTGCATACTACTTCCACCCCAAACATATGGCAGTGGCTTGTTATTATAATGTGTCCAAAGCTTAATTAAATTAATAAAATTTTGAATCTTTTTTTCATTAGTTTCTTTTTGAAATTCTAAAGCTACATTTTTAGAAATTTTGGTTTCGACTATCTTATTACTTTTTACATCATATATATAAACTATGTAAAAACTTTCGTCTTTATTTTTATATACAAACCTAGTACCTACCGAATAATTCTTTTCAGTAGTTTTGTCATAAAAAGGTAAAGTTAAAATTATAATTTTTTGCTTAGGTAATTCATCATAATTAGTTTTATTACAATCAATAGTTTCTGGTATCTTATCTACATCTAGTTCATTTAATTTTTTGAAATTACTTTTTAGTGCCCAATAAGAATTTTTCTTAAAATTATTTCTAGATATATGATAAAAGGCAGTGTTTATTTGAATTTTAACTTCATGATCTAATTCTTCTAAGATTTCAACTTCTTCATTAAATAAAGCTTGATGAACTCTTAGGCAAGTTAAATATGCAGAATCATTTGATTCTTGTTCTGGTGAAAATGGAATTGCTGAATATATACTCTTGGGATTTGTATAAGGACTAATCAATTGTGCTGATACATTTAGTAAATCTACAACTGGTGCAATACATATTGCTTTTTCTGAAACTAGATAACTTTTTGCACCGATGTTATTAAATATTAATGAGGTTAAAATAATTAATATAAAACGCTTCATTTATTTTTGCTCCTATTTTAAAACCCCATTTTCGATTTTTAGGGTAATATCCATTCTAGATTGTAAATTAATGTCATGAGTGCTCACAATAAGCCCCATATTCCATTCTTGCGCACATTGTAATAAAAAATCAACAATTTCAGTAGCAGTTTTTTCATCCAGATTGCCGGTAGGTTCATCTGCTAATAAAAATTTAGGTGCATTAAAAATAGCGCGCAATATTGCTACACGTTGTTTTTGCCCACCTGATAATATGGCCGGAGACTTATTTGCTTTACTTTCAAGACCAATTTTTTTTAAAAACCCAATAGCGCGTTCATGACAATCTTTATAATTTTCGTTTTTTATTAAACCCTTAATCATTATATTTTCTACAACTGAAAGTTCTTTAATTAAAAAAGGTTCTTGAAATACAATACCTACAGAATCAGCATCTAAGCTATTAAATACATGCCCTTTTGTTGGAACCTCTATACCTGCAAGAATATGAATAAAAGTAGATTTACCAGTGCCAGAAACACCGGTGATTGCATATGTTTTATTTTGTTCAAAACTATAAGAAATATCTTTTAACACTTCAAAAACTTGGCCGTTTTGTACAAAATTTTTATATATATTTTTTGCTTGTAGGGTTAAAACTTGCATTATATTTTCTTTTTCAAAGCTTCTAATAACTCGGGAAATTTAACCTGATCATTAAAATGGCCTTGATTATTAAATTCATAATATTCAGTATTTAACTTATCTTTTATAAAACGTGGTTCATGTATTGGAATAAATGGGTCATCAGTAGAAGCGAACTGAATTATCCAATTTTGATTAGACTTTATGCGCTTCCAATCAAAAGGTCTGTTGTAATACCCGCTTATAATTTCAGTTTCATAACCTAAATCTGTATGCATTGCGCCCACAAGTATTGAACCATATATCTGATTCTTTTCTGCATAACGCATTGCGGCCAAAGCACCTGATGAATGTCCAATTAATATTGTATTTTCATCTGCTTTTAATTCTTTTAAAAAGGGTAACCAATAAATTTCTCGCGCTAAATCTGCATCCGGAAATTGTCTTGCAATAACCTTAATACCCAAATTTTCTAATTCTTTTTTAACATAAGGAAACCATACCCCATCTGGAGTTGAACCACCATTGCCATGAATAAAAATTACTTTTATGTTTTTCATAATTTTAGCCAACAAATTGCAATATGGTCATTAACCATCCCAACTGCTTGCATATAAGCATAAATAATTGTAGAACCTACAAAACTCATACCACGCTTTTTTAAATCTTTAGAAATTGTATCACTTATATTAGTGCTTGTTTTAATGTCACTAAGTTGCTTATTATGATTTATTATTGGCTTATTATTTACAAAAGCCCAAATATATTTATCAAATGTACCAAATTCTTTTTGTATTTCTATAAATACCTGAGCATTTTTTTTGGCACTATAAATTTTTAATCTATTGCGAATAATTTCCGGGTTATTGCGTAATGCCTCTAACTCATGGTCTGACATAGTTGCAACTTTATTTACGTCGAAATTCTGAAACGCTTTTTTATAACCTGCACGTCTTTTTAGAATAGTTTCCCAACTTAACCCTGCTTGTGCCCCTTCTAAAATTAGCATCTCAAATAAAAGCTGATCATCATGAACAGGAACCCCCCATTGCGTATCATGATATTCTGCATAAAATTCTTTACCTATGCCATTACCAAAGCAGCGTATCTTTTGCGACATTTATTATTTCCAATCTTGATTTTCATGCTTAAGTAGCCACTGCTTATTTTCAATACCACCTCCGTAACCACCTAATTTGCCATTTGTGTTAATAACACGATGACAGGGAATTATAATTGATAATTGGTTTTTGCCGTTTGCATTTGCAGCAGCTCTAAAACCCTTGGGATTTTTAACTTCTTTAGCCAATTGCAAATAAGAAATAGTTTGCCCATAAGGGATTTTTATTAATTCTTTCCAAACTGATTTTTGAAATGGTGTACCGAATAAAACTAATGGAGTTTTAAATTCTTTTAAATCACCATTAAAATATTTATTTAATTCTTTTTCAATTAATATTATTGGGTCCGTTTTACCTTCTTGGATGTTAAAACTATTTTGAAGACGTGAAATTTCTTTATCTAAGTTTTTTTTCTCTGGGAATTCTAATAGATACAAAGATTTATTATCTGCAATTGCCAGCATTGGTCCTAGTTTTGTATCTAGCCAGGAAAAACTTAAAGTCTTCTCCACTGCTTTTGCAAACGATATTTTTAAAAGCTTATCTGTGTAATATTTTATTTTTTCTTTAGTCATGTACGTACCTTGATATAATTTAATATATTTAATTATATCAAATTAATTGTAATTCTGAAGCTAGTGCTTTAATAACTGCTTTATCTTTTTCTTCTTTTTTTTGATCAACAATTGCTTGTGTATTCTGGTTAAATTGGATTCCATTATTACATGTCCAAGAAATCTGATTAAGCAGCGCGTACATTGTAACAATGTTGCGCTGTTCTGAATTAAGACTCATTTCATCCATAATGGCATCTGTATAAACTTGGCCATAATGAGTACCGTACCAACTTAATTTTATTCTACCAATTGCTTCTAATGGGTCGCCTTGTGTAAGACCATCCAAGTCAACTAGTCCAGTAAATTTACCATTATGTATCATTACATTTTTAGAACTTAAATCACCAAAGTATGTGATTGGTTTAACTGCATCAAAATATGATTTATATTTTACAAATAATTTTTCTGCTAATTTTAACATAAAATCATCCATTACACCTGTTCTTGTGCCATATTCTTCAGATTCATCAATCCAAATTCTTATTCTTTCTGTCCAAGAATCACTAACGTCATTATCGCCACCGCCCCATATAAGCCCAAATTTATCTGTAGGGGTAATAGTCTTAACTTTATAAAATATATTTGCAATTTCACGTGCTAATAATTTTAATTGCTCGTCTGAAAGTGTTTCTATAACGTGGCCTAAATCCTGTCCATCAATTTTAGTTTGAATTTGATAAGCCATAGGAACTAGAGTTCTACTATAATCTTCGAATAAAATTGTTGGGACTTTAATGCCCAAATTTTTAAATTGGGGAATATGATCATGCGAACCCATTAAAAATTTATTATAAAAACTCAAACGAACAATAACTTCTTTATCTACTAAACCAACATTATAAACTTCATTACAAATACCAATAGCAATTCGAGTAATAGATTTTGGATAATACCAAAAACTAGCTGTGATTATTATCTTTATCATTTCTTCAAATGATTGCTCATTATTCATAATTTTTAATCTTTAACTTAATAATTGTTCTGAATTAATAGTTGATATATTATTAATATAACAAATAAAATATCATAAAAGTAAACTTAAAAGAAAATATAATATGTTTAAATTCTTAAAAAATTACAAAGTATTGCCTGTAAATTTTAACAAACCGTGGTGGTATTTAATATTTCAACAAAAATTTTTATTTTTAACAATTCTTGCAATAGTAACTTTTATACAAATATTCTGGAGCTTGCTTCCATTTATTGCAGCTAAATTATTTGAAACAGAAAGCTATTACGTTTGCATTGCAACTTTTATAACATGGCTTATAACTGATTTAACACTTTCTTATATTCGTGTAAATTTAAATACAAAGTTTCAACTTCAATGCATTCACAGTATTTATCAAAATGCACATTCTTATTTACTAACTGTTGATCCGCAGTATCACACTCATCGTTCTAGTGGAACTATAATTGCAAAAATTGAACGCGCGGCCCGTGGGTATGAAGATTTTGCTGACCATATAAGTTTTGAGCTTTTACCTTTAATAGTTGGTTTATTAACAATAATTACAACATTAGCATATTATTCTATAGTTTTATCTGCTGTAATGGCTTGCTTTATTATTAGCATACTTTTAATTGGGTATTACATTGCTCGTTATAGATGTTCATTATGGGAAAGTAAATTTATTAAAACTGATGATACGTTTAAATCTTTTGCATTAGAAAATTTAACACAAATACAATTGATTAGATCTACATTTGCATCTAATTATAGAAATAATAAATTAATTAAAAACATTAATGACAACATGTATACAGAGTCTTCTACTTGGCTTTCTTATTCATATTTATTTTTATTATTGGCAATTATTTACAATTTTTCTTTATTTGTTTTGGCTATGTCTCTTTTATGGCAAATTAAAAACACCACCCTTTCAGTAGCTACTGCCTTAGGGTTATTTTTAGTTTACACGCATATTTCAAAAGAAATTGTTAGATTTGGCAAGTTATTAAGAAAAACTATGCATAGCAAAGCAGCAATAAAAGATTTATTTGATTTTATGCCCTATTTTGGCAAACAAAACTTTCCAGTTTTAGGTGAAGCTAATATAAAAATTGATCAACCAGAAGAAATTAGCATTCAAGCTAATAATATTGTTTTTGATTATGGCAAAGCAATATTATTTAATGATCATACATTTCAACTCAAATGCCCAATAGATCAAAATTCGAAATTATATGGAATTATTGGAATGTCTGGCAGTGGTAAAACTAGTTTATTGTCAATTTTAGGCGGACAATTAAAGCCAATTAACGGCAATATTTTAATAAATGGTATAGATGTTTATAAGGTTAACGACAATGTACGCAACAGACTTATTACACTACAAGGTCAAGTCGCTTCTAATATTAGAGGCACTGTAAAAAGCAATTTACTTTTAGGCTTACCTGAAAACCATAATTATTCAGACGAAAACTTATTAGATATCTTAGAAGAAGTTGGATTATTAAATATATTAAATCAACACAATGGCCTGCATACTATGTTGGGTGAAAGTGGATTGAATATTTCTGGCGGACAAAGACAAAGATTAAATTTTGCTAGTTTGTATTTACGTGCGATTTATTATAAACCCTTATTAGTATTAATTGATGAACCCACAAGCAGTTTAGATGAGATTAGTGAATTTGCTATTACTAATATGATAGAACAGTTGGCAAAAAATTCTGTGACTTTAGTAGTTGCACATAGACTTAAAACTATTGAACGTGCTGTCGGTATTATTGATTTATCTTTATTGCAACAGGATAAAAATATCACGATTTATACTCCTAGTGAATTGCTTGAACACTCTGAATATTATAAAGAATTGATACAGGGCAAAATTCAATTGGATTAAATATAAATCAACATTAAAATACAACATTGTATTATTAACAAAATTATATGGAAATAAAAATGGTAAATACTTTTAAGCTAACTCGTTATAATTTCATTATTTTTATTATGTTAACAACTAATGTTATATCTCTTACTTCATCAGAAAAAGCTTTTAATGATGGAATGTATTTTGTTACAGCATCTGATACAGAACACTTTCCGTGGCTACAAGGATTAATTTTATCTATTCAGAAGTATAATCATGGAAAAATTTCTAGAATTTCAGTGTATGATTTAGGACTTAAAAAATCAGAAATAAAAATTTTAGAAAATATACCATTTGTTGAAGTTTGTGATATTGAAACAATCAATCCAGATATGAAAACAAAATTTATTGTAAGGCCAAATGGTCGACTTGCAAGAGGTTGGTATACATGGAAACCTACAATTTTATATCAAGCATCAAAAAAATTTCCTTATTTTTTATATTTAGATTCTGGTTTTGAAGTAGTATCATCATTAGATAAAATATTTAATGAAATTAAAACACAGGGTTATTATTTTTATGATTGTGGTCATTTGATTTTACCAATGGTGACAAAACGAGTAAAAAATATATTTAAATTAGATTTACCAGAAAATGAATGGATTCTTGAAGAAGATGGCATTTCAGCAGGAATTCAAGGAATATCTTCAAAACTTAGTGATTCATATATTTTACCTGTTTATAAGTTAGCAACTGATATTAAAAATTTTGAAGATGATGGCAGTGCTTTTTGGGGATTTGGCGGAGCAAGACATGATCAAGCAATATTTAGTATTTTAGTCAGAAAATTAGGATTAAAAACACACAAGACTTTCTGCAATCCTAATAAACTGCGTGCAGGTAATACCAAAATCTATTTTGGAATATTAAAATATTTTAAATTTAGAAAACATAAAGAAAAAGATGTTACTAGACTTATTCATGCTAAAAATCATAAATTATTGGGTTAGAAACAAATGAACAAAATTATTTTATTCTATGTACCTGTTTCTAATTTACAAGAAGCAGAAAAAATATCTGAAAATTTACTAAAAAATAAATTAATTGCCTGTGCAAATGTTTTAGCAGCTACTTCATTTTATGTTTGGCAAAATGAGTTTAAAAATGATTCTGAATTTATTATGTTAATTAAAACTTTAGAGGAACAAGCTGATAAAGTTAGCAATGAAATTGAAAAGCTACATTCTTATTCAACACCGTGTATTGGCAAGACATATTTAGAAGTTAATACTAGCTATTTTAATTGGGTAAAAGAGCAAATTAATTTTATCTAGCATATTATTGTTTTGCAGAATTCGAATATACCTGCTTTAAGGTCATATTATCACCTTTATAACGTGGCATAACATGCACATGTAAATGCATAACTGTTTGGCCTGCTAATGGGCCACAATTTATTCCAATATTATATCCATCTGGATGATATTCAGCATCTAACAATTTTTTTATTTCATTTATAGCACGTACTATACCAATTTGTACATGTTCAGGTGTCACTAGCCAATTATCATAATGCTTATATGGAATAACTAAAACATGTCCAGGGGAAACTGGTTTAATATCTTTAATTACAAAACAATGCTCAAACTTTGCATATATAATAGTTTCTTTATTTTGGGGTATTTTACAAAATAAACAATCTACTTTATATTCAATTATTTTATTTTGGCTTAATTCTAATTTAGATTTTTCTTCACAATTTATTAAAAATATTAATAATGAAAAAAATAATATATTTTTTCTATTCATTTGAGTTTTTTCTTTTTAGTATAAATAAATCAAACTTCATAAAAGATTAGGTAGAAAAATGAATTTTGTAAAATTAATATTACTTACAATCCCCTTTTATGTTATAAGCGATGAAATCATTAGCATTCCAAAAGCAAAAGCACAATTTAACATAGACAAAAATTATACTAATTTTGAACATCATAAACAAAAAGTTAAAGATTACTATGAACACCAATATCATAATGATCTTCAAGAAATCTGCCAAAATGCTCTACTATATTTTCTTTCAATAAAAAGACCCGAAAATGCAGTAATTATATTTGATGTAGATGATACGGTAATGTCACATTATCATTTTTATAAAGAAAAAAACTTCGAGTGGACTGTAAAAGAGATACATGCTCGCCACCATCAATTACAATCAAAAGCTATAAAGCCAATTTTAGAATTTTATATACAACTTATCAAAAATAAATTTAAAATAATTTTTATCACAGCAAGAAGATCTTGTTTAAAAAAAGCGACTTATCAAAATCTAATTCAAGAAGGTTATACAAATTTTGAAGATTTAATTTTATTCCCTATAGAATTACGTGATAAAGGCGTAAAAGCCCCTGTATGGAAAGCAAATACTCGCGAAGAAGTAAGTAAAAAATACAACATTATTGGCTCATTTAGCGACCTGCAAGAAGACTTTGAAGGCGGCCATACTGGTAAGTGTTTTAAACTGCCAAATTATTTATACTGAATCCGTTTATAAATTCTACTTGTAATAATTTCAATATGCTGTATTATTAGAAGAAATACAGATATAATTATTTAAGTGGAGGTTATTATGAGGTTATTTAAGTTATTTATAGGTTTATCGCTGTTTTTTGGCAGTTTAAACTATGTTCAAGCCAGTGAAGATACAAATAAGACTGATAAGACCGAGTTAGAAGAAAGAGTTGCTAATTTAAGAAAACTAGCCGAATTTGAACGAAAAGTAGCTGAAAATAATAAAAAAATTGAAGAACTTGATAAATTTATACAAGCAATAGATGAAGTTGGAAATACAGCTATTGTAATACAACAACCAGCACCCGTAGAAACTTCTTTAATAAAAAAGACTATCGAAAATCTGGCAAGCTCACTTAAAACACCTGCGAGCATTATTGCTATAACATATTGCTTAAAAACCAGTTATGATTTATATAAATTAATGAAGGATAAACCAAATCCTAAATACAAAATCACTACTATTTATTACTTAAAAAAAAGAAATATTCTATTAAAAAAAATCTGTATTTGCCTTACAGCTCTTTTACTGCTTCAAAAAGGTAAAGCTTGTATGAATTTCGTAATTTTTATAGGATCAAAACTAAATATAACAAGCACTGCAAAACTTAATGAATTAGTACAAAATTTAGCACCAGCTATTACTATTGTTCTCACAAAATGGAAAATTGATAAATCTTTAACAGGTGATATTCAATTTAATTTTTCACCAACAATTTCATCTACTAAGTTTACAGATGTAGCTGGAGCTACTGTTGCAAAAAATGAATTGTTACTTATAGTTGATTTTATTAAAAACCCTCTAAAATATGAAATTCCTGGTGCAAAACTACCAAGAGGAATTTTATTAGTTGGTGAACCAGGTAATGGTAAAACTTTATTAGCAAAAGCAACTGCAGGAGAAGCCTCGTGTTATTTCTTTGGTGTGTCAGGTACTGAATTTACTAAATCCTATCTTGGACAAGGTAGACAAGCAGTAAAATCACTGTTTGAAAAAGCTCGTAAAAACATTCCCGCAATTATATTTTTTGATGAATTTGATTCACTTGCTGCTGACAGAAATGGCCAAAATACTCATAGTGAAAAAGCTACTACTTTAAATGAATTACTAGTACAAATGGATGGCATCGATAGTGATCAATATCCTATAGCTGTAATAGCAGCTACCAATAATTATGACATGCTTGATAAAGCTGCCATAAGATCAGGAAGATTTGATAAAACAATTAAAGTATCTGCTTGCGATAATACATGGGATAAATTAGCAATATTAAAAACACATTTAAAACAAATAAACCTAGAAGAAGGCACAGATTTAACTTCTATTGCAAGCGATGCACGCCATTTTACAGGAGCAGACCTTGCTAACCTTGTAAATCAAGCAGCATTAATTGCTGCTAAATCTAACAGGGAAAAAGTAACCTTAGACCATTTTAAGCAAGCTTTAGAAGATATGAAAAAACTTAAAAGAGATTTAGCTCAAACAAGTTTTTCTTCTTCCTCACTATAATTATATTTTAAAAGCCCCAAATGAATTAGAAATCTTTGGGGCTTTTTTTATCTTGAGTATTTAAAATTATTTGGGCTTGTTGATATTGCCATAACTCATCAGGTTCAACTTTTTTAAAATAATCTAAAGCTATTGCAATATCTTTCACTACACCATAACCATTGCTATACATTTGGCCTACATAATAATTTGGTAATGTTATATCATAAGTATTAGAATCATTAATAAAGTTAGTAAACATTATAAAAGCTTGTACAAAATAGTTTGAAGCTTTAGTAATATTTTTAGAAACTGCATAACCGTTTAAATGCATTACACCTAAATAATATTGCGCTATAGCCATTTCTATAGATTCATTATTAACGGGATTAGCAATATTGTTAAAGTAATATAAAGCTTGCGAATGATCTTGAGCCACATTATTACCACCAAAATAATATATTTCTGCTGCACTGATTTTAGCTACTACAACAAAAGCTTCATCTTTATTTGGGTTATTAATAACCTCTGTATAATGCTTTAAAGCTTGCATATCATCTTTTAATATATAATTACCACCAACACGATATAAATCACCAATATTAACCTGACTAGCCATTGTAAACAACGCATCTTGATATGAATTATTAATTGCCTTATCAAACCATTTTATTGCTTGTGCATAATCTTTGGGAGTATCTTTATCACCCATACTATATATTACACCAATTTCATATTGTGCTGAGACTATATCTATTGGAGATGAATTTGGGTCCTTGAGAATATCTAAATAAATTTGAAGCTGGTTATTTTCTAGAGCATTAGTATGTAATTTAAAAAAACAAACCAGTAAAAATATACATACGTTTTTAATTTTCATAATTAACTCCCTATCTATTTGTTATAAAAGTATATGTAACATAAATTATTAATATTTTTGTAGTGTTTTTATTAATTAATTTTAAAATATTAATAACACAAAAACGCAAAGGGAATAATTATGTTTAGCAAAAAATTAATTTTACTCATAATTTTTACAACAATCGCAAATGCAGAAAATAATATGACGCACAAAATAGAAACAAAAAACGCACCATTACCAATAGGACCATATAGTCAAGCAATTTCAACTCAAAAAAATAATTTCTTATTTATTTCAGGACAACTACCATTAGATGCAAATGGGCAAATAATTACTGACATAACACAAGCGACAAATCAGATTATGATTTACTTACAAGCAATTTTAAATGAAGCAGAAATGGATTTTAGTAATGTTGCTAAAACAACAATTTATTTAACTAATCTTGGTGATTTTGCAAATGTAAATGCTGCATATGGTTTGTATTTTAAAAATATAACAAATTTACCTGCACGTGAAACTGTACAAGTTGCTGCATTACCAAAAGGTGCAACTGTAGAAATTTCTATGATTGCAGTTAAATAAGAGGATGTCTATCAATTTAACTGGAAGATTGATAAAACAGAAGATATTAAATTTTTAGTTAATAATGATGCGATATTAATTTTTAATAAGGAAGAAGTAGTTAGAATAATTGAGACGCCCAAATAAAATAATTTTAAAGGATAATAATGGAAAAGCTTAGAATAGGCGTTTTCATGGGCGGAAAGAATGTAGAACGTGAAGTCTCATTCAATTCCGGTAGAACAATTTGTGACCACTTAGATACACAACGCTTTGAAGTGACACCAATTTTTCAAGCTCAGAATGGTTTTTTATATATTCTACCTTG
>JARLHJ010000015.1 GCA_031292305.1 Candidatus Babeliales bacterium | reverse complement strand
ACATTAATGAAAATGGGTTCGCCAAGTAATTATATTTCTTGGAGTGGTAATTCTAAATTATTATCAGTATCTGAAACTGGCAAAATAATTTTTTGGTGTTTAAAAACAGGTAATCACCTGGCATTTAAGGGGGATATTATAAATTATGATACAGTTTCTTTTTGTCCCAATTCGCTGCAATTTTCCTATATAAGCGGCAGGTCGTTAAATAATGTGTATTTCCTTGAAAAACAAATTAAATCGGTTAATTTATTGCAACATAATTGCAAGCTTAATGCTATTGCATATTCACATGATGGAACTAAATTAGCAATATGTGATATTAATGGAAGTGTATTTTTTATAGATGCAGATTCACAAGAAGATGTAGGAATGGGTTATAACCATGAAGGTATAGAGTCATTGCATTGGTCAAAAGATGGTAATAAATTAGTATCGCAATCCCCTAATTGTTTAAAGGTTTGGGATTGTAATAATAATGCCACTTTATCAGAATTAGTACTAACCGATGAAGAAAAAGTTTCATCTGTTGCATTGTCTCCAGATGGTAATTTGGTGGCATATTCTTGTCTTGATTGTGTTAGAATTTGGGATATAAAAAACAACCAATTGTTAAATGATAAATTAACAGGTTTTACACAAGGCATAACTTGCATTGCATGGGCACCGGATAGTAAAAGATTAGCAGCCGGTTCATTAGATAAGACTATAAAAATCTGGGGCAAAACTCTTGCATAAGTTGATGAATATTTTTAAAATATTTTGTTTATTTTCATTTATAACTTCTTACAGCTCTGAGCCAAGCGGTAGTTCTTCATCAGCAATTAAGAATAAAAAAAAGTTTTTATCAATCATGCTTTCTGATGTAATTCAAAGTTCTTATACTCAAGCAGGAATCAATACAATAAAACAAGATTTAGTTTCTAAATTTAATAGTATGAATGCATGTTCTAAGTTACTTAATATAATTGATACATTAAGTATTAATGAATTAAAGAAAGTTTTGAAGAAGTTAAAAAATTTACAAGCCAAAGAAGCTAATAAAGATATAAAAAAAATATTGGTTGAGACAATCAATAAAATTCAAAAAGAATTAACATCCAAAATAACTTTTCCAACTGATATTTCCAATTTAATTTTGGAACATGTTAGCTATGATTTTACGGAAATTTTTTCATCTTGTATATCAACATATGATGATCTGTATGGTACCTATACTGGTATTATTGAAGACATTCAACTAAATGGTAATATTTTAAAAATTTACATAAGAACTAAAAAGCTAGAAGAAAAGAATTGGTATTGGCTCACGAAAAACGCTTATCAAGTGACTCTTCTTAAATGTTATTTGGATTCAAATAAAAGAGAGACTAGTATATATTTGAAAGAAATATACTATGGAGAAGAAATACAGTTCTCCCCCAATAAAGAAAAAATTTATAAATACCAGAATGGATACATAACGTATTACAACTGCGGAAAAAGAATTGATAAAGCCCCGAATGATTTTTTTAAATACCCATTTTGGGCACCCAACAATATAGATATAGCATTTGTACAGAAGCATAACATAAGAATAGGAGAGCTTTCTGGACTTGATTTATTTATATTTAACACTAAAAATAAAATAACTTCTATGGCATGGTCCCCGGATTCTAAACTAATTGCGTGCGGTATGGATGATGGAACTATAAAAATAGATAGGGTTGGTTATTTTAATATTGGAAAAAGTAAAAAATTAAAATCTTCATTGTGCAATAAAGCAATTTCAGAACTTCTCTGGATTGCTGACAGTGCAATATTGGCTGTTGTATCTGAAAATACTTTATATTTATGGGATATTAGTTCTAATAAAATAATAAAAAGTATTGATGGACTATGCAGAAAATTATGTTGTTCCAAATGTGGTAGATATATTGCATATGTAAAAAATGGCGAAATTATTATATATGATCTACAAAATGATAATGAAATATATTTATTTACACCTACAGGAAAATTTAATTGTATGTCTTGGGCTCTAGATTCTCCAAGATTGGCAATTAGTGATGGCGTTTACTTTAAAGTATGGGATCAGACATTTGTATAGAAAAAGAATAAGGCCTGCGATTAAGCAGGCCTTGTAAATTGCAATATTACATAAATTAAATTTTAAATATATGAAGGTTTACCCCAAAATATTACTGTTTTATCTGAATATCCTGAAGCTGAATATTTGCCATCAGGTGAATATTCTACTGATGTAACAGGATTATTATGACCTATTAATTTCTTAATTTCATTGAAGGTTTCAAGATCCCAAATTCTGGTAGTCATATCATCTGAACCTGAAGCTAAATATTTACCATCAGGAGAATATGCTACCGAATTAACAGTTTTGGTATGGCCTATTAATTTCTTAATTTCAGTTTTGGTTTCAAGGTCCCAGATTCTTATAATCCCATCTTGTGTTCCTGAAGCTAAATGTTTGCCATCAGGCGAATAAGTTACGGAACAAACAAATTCTGTAGGGCCTTCAAATTTCTTAATTACAGTTTCGGTTTCAATGTCCCAGATTGCTATTGTCTTATCAAAAGATCCTGAGGCAATATATTTACCATCATATGAAAACGCCAGGCAATTAACACCATTTGTATGACCTTCGAATTTCTTTTTAATATTTGTTTCAAGGTTCCATATTGTAAATGTATTGTAAGGGGTTGCACAAGCAAAATATTTATTATCTTGAGAATATGCTTCGGCTCCAGGAACAAGTTTATATTTATTTAATATTAATTCCCTATATGGCAATGCATATTGATTTACTATATCTGCAATCTCCGGAATAAGTAAATCTTGGCTTTCTTGAGATAACCAATTTGAACAAATATCCTTCATGTGTGTGATATTAAGGATAATAATATTTATTTGGTCTTGAATGTTTTTATGAAATTTGATTTTTGATAATTGTTGTAAAACTTCTAGTGAAACTACAAACTGATGTTCTTGAATTAATTTAACTGCTTTATTTAGAACTATTAGTAAAGTAAGTATAATATTTAATTTAATTTCTAAGTTATTTTCTGCTTTTACGCTTTTAATAGCTTTAAAAATTAAATATTGGACTATTGATAATGTTTGTTTTTTGACAGAATCAATTTGGTGTTGATTTTCTTCTATAAAAGGAGAATTATTAGAATCTTTCTTCTCTATTTCATAATAACTTGGTCTATATTCAACTGTTATAGAATCATCAGAATCTTTATTCTCTATTTCAGTATTATCTGTACTATAATCTACATAAGATTCTTCAGTAACTTTTGTACAGCTACCACCGCCCTGTAAAAATGTAAAAGATAATAACACTATATAAATTGATTTTTTAAGCATAAGAAGCCTTCCCCCATACGATTATTGTTTTATCGGCTGAACTTGAAGCTATACTTTTGCCATCAGGTGAAAATGCTACTGAACAAACCGTATCTGTATGACCTTCTAATTTCTTAATTTCACTACACGTTTCAAGATCCCAAATTCTGATGGTCATATCACAAGAACCAGAAGCTAAATATTTACCATCAGGGGAATATGATACTGACAAAACCACATTTGTATGGCCTTCTAATTTTTTAAGTTCAGTTTTGGTTTTCATGTCCCAAATTCTTATTGTTTTGTCCCCTGATCCAGAAGCTAAATATTTGCCATCAGGCGAATAAGCTACAGAACAAACAAATTTTGTATGACCTTCTAATTTATTAATTTTTCTGGTTTCCAGATGCAATATTCTAATTGTTTTATCTTCAGATCCTAAAGCTAAATATTTGTCATCAGATGAGTACGCTATTGAATTAACAGAATTTTTGAGAGCAACTGTTTTCTTAATATTCCCATTTTCTACATCCCATATTCTTATTTTTTTATCTGAAGATCCTGAAGCTAAATATTTACCATCATGTGAAAACGCTATTGAATTAACCATATTTGTATGACCTTTTAATTTCTTAATTTTTTTGGTTTCCAAGTTATAGATGATTATTTGATCATCATCATCTGTTCCTGCAGCTATGAATTTTCCGTCAGGCGAATATGCAACGCAATAAACTACGATTATTTCATAATCATAACCATAATAATTATAATCATAATCACTATCGCTATCACTATCAGTTTTTTCAGCTAAATTTTTTTCATCATGCGAATACGTTGCTGACTCAATAAGGTTTTCATAACTTCCGTTTTCTAAGTTCCATATTCTTAATGCCTCATCTGCTGAGCCAGAAGCTAAATATTTGCCATCAGGAGAAAAGGCTACTGAAGAAACAGCATATTTATGGCCTTCTAATAATAATTCTCTATATGGCAATGCATATTGATTTATTATATTTGTAATATCAGGAACAAGTTTGGTTTGGAATTGTTCTGATAACCATTTTGCACCAAGCCCATTCATTTGGATGATATTATTCTTAATTAAATTTATTTGTTTTTGTATAATTTCATATTTAGAAGTTGTTGGCAATTGATTTAAAATATCTATTGCACCTTGAAATTTATGTTCTTGAATTAATTTAATTGTTTTATTGAAAGCTATTACCAAATTAAGTGCTTTAATACTAAATTTGATTTCAGGATTTTTTTCTGCTTTTAAGCTTTCAATTTTTTGTAAAGCCTTAATTAAATATTGAAGTCTTAATAATGTTTGTTTTTTGATAGATTCAATTTGGATTTGATTTTCTTCAATTATAGAATTATTATCTGAAGTGTTCCCTTTGTAATTACTGCTATAAGATTTTTCATCAATCTTTGCATATTCTGAACTTTGCAAAGCTGTTATTGATAATAATATAAAAATTAATTTTTTAAACATAAGATCCCCTATTAGTATTGCACTATTATCCGCTAAAATGATAAATACAAATTAATTCTACCATAAGTATAGATTTTAGAAAGGCTAAAAATTGCAAATATAAATAGACTTAACTAGGGTTGTTTCTAATTA
Organism: Candidatus Babeliales bacterium; assembly: GCA_031292305.1. Classification (GTDB taxonomy): domain Bacteria; phylum Babelota; class Babeliae; order Babelales; family JABDEC01; genus JARLHJ01. The sequence continues at coordinate 1,485 of JARLHJ010000015.1, read as the reverse complement.
TAAGAATAAGGCCTGCGATAAAGCAGGCCTAGTGAATTACTATTGTTTTAAACTATTCTGATATTCAACAAAATCTTTATAATATTTGCCACCAGTACGGAGTGTACGTTTTTGTGTTGCAAAATCAACTTCATAAAGACCGAACTTTTTACCATAGCCCATTGCCCATTCAAAGTTATCCATTAAAGACCAATAATAATAGCCTCTAACGTCATAACCTTTTTCTATTACTTTAGATAATGCATATAAATGGCGTCTAATGTACAGTTCACGTCTATCATCTTTATCATCAGCGATTCCATTTTCAGTTACAATAATCGGAACACCAATATAAGAAGCTACATTAATTGCACGTTCCATAATTTCTGGATAAATAGAATAAGGCATATCAGTTTTTATGCCACCTTCACGTAATGTGGGTTCAGTTTCTGCTTTTAAATTAGTTATATCAACTAATACGTGTGAGTAAGGTTGTACGCCAAAGAAATCTAAAATATCATTTGCATCATAAGGTTTATCTGAAATTTCTGAGTAGTCAAATTCTACGTTAGACTCTAATTCTAATTTAATAAATGGTGCTGAAGTAGTTGGCTTAAGAAGCATCATATAAGGGTTGCCAGATAATAATAATCCCAATAATTTAGGTGCTTTAAATTGGAATTTACCCGTTACAAAGAATTGTAAGAATGCATCATAAAACGTATGATTTATATTGTTTGATAACCAAGTTTCAAATGCGTTGTTAGGATTTTCTGGGTCAAAAATTGTAATACTATGTGTAATGCCTATTTTGCTTTTATCACCATTTGGCATAGCCTTCATTGCTTTGTAGGCAGCTATGTGTGAAAGTATTAAATGTTTGTTTACTATACCTGCTAGTTGTAAACTCTTTTTTGCAGGTGGGAAAGCAGCCATTATATAACCTTGGAATGCATAAACACCCGGTTCATTTATTGTACACCACATATGCACTTTATCAGAAAATTCTTTAAACATTTTAGTACAATATCTAACAAAGTATTCAATATTTTCTTCATGTTCAAAAGCTTGTTTATCTTCAAACCAAATTGGATGAGTAAAATGATGTAAAGTTATCATTGGTTTAATATTATTTGCAAGAAGATAGTCAATCATATCATGGTAATGTTGAATTGCATCTTCATCAAATTCACCTTCAACGGGCTCAATTTTGCTCCATTCAATAGAAAAACGGTATGAGCTTACGCCTAAATTTTTTATTAATTTTGTATCATCTTTATATAAGTTCCAATGATCACAAGCAATTCCTGACTGCTCTATGCATTGTTTGCCGCGCCAATTTTTTCTATTTTCAAAAGGTATCCATTGGCAATTACAGTTACCATCTACTTGGTGTGCACTTGTAGCTACTCCCCAGGTAAAGTTTTTTGGGAATTTTAGATCGTCGATTTTTATTGGGTTTTCTTTTGAGTCTATTGATTTCCAATCATATCTGATTTCTGCATT